>JBJTUU010000033.1:0-9152 GCA_046080845.1 Actinomycetales bacterium
GGCTCGCAAATCTCTCTTTGAAGAAGGCATCTCTTCATCACGAATGTACTTAGACCCAGTTCGCCCCGGAGTTGAAGATTTAATCGATGACATCATCGCCGGAGTTCGTTCATCTTGTACTTACGCAGGCGCGAAAAATCTCGATGAATTCTCCGAAAAAGCAGTTATCGGAATTCAATCAGCCGCTGGTTACGCCGAAGGCCGCCCACTGCATTCATCGTGGAAGAGCTCTAACTCTTAAACGTTTAAGCGCTCTTGGCGTAGCGGGAGGCAAAAATCAAACTAAAACAGAGCGCGACAATAAAAAATAGCGCCCAGCGGAGTTGAAATAACTCAGCGAGAAAACCAATGGTTGGGGGGCCAATAACAAAACCAAAGTAGGAGACACCGGAAACCCGGGCAATAGCCTGCGGCGGTGAAATTAAATGTTTGTATTCAGTATTGGCCAAGGTACCGGCGGCGCTAAACATCAATGGGATTACAACTGATAACCCTATTCCAAGTAAGAACCAAGAGATCATCAATGCCGGAATGCCTCCAACGAAGAGACCAACTGCGAGCGTTGATCCAGAAAGAACGCCACCTAAGGTAATAATTTTGGAAGCGCCAAATCGATGCGCCAAGTAATCACCGGATAATCGACCTATGACCATAGCTGAGGTGTAAACAATGTACGGGAGCGTTGAAATAAATGGAGATGCTCCGAATGCATCTCGAGCAAGCACGCCACCCCAATCACCAGCTGCTCCCTCACTTAGCGCTGCGAATAAACCGAATAATCCAAAAATCCAAAAAATCATGGGAGAGTTTCCACGCTTATCTTTGGTTATTGGATGTTGATCAACTTCTGCAGGCAGTAGAGTCGAACGCATCACGAAAGCCATCACAATATAAAAGGGCGCTAAAAAGAGTGCTTGTCGAAGTGGCGAGAGTTCCAATTGGGAAAATATTCCACCCAGAATTCCTCCCAAGAGTGTTCCGATAGAGAATGTTGCGTGCACGGTATTCATCAATCTTCGAGAGGCGCGTTGCTCTATAACTACTGCATGAGCATTCATTGCCACATCTTGTGTGGCGAGAGCAAAACCAAAGAAAAAGAGAGCAACCCACATAAATTGTAAGTTGGGTAACCAACCAACAATTGGCAACATAAAACTGATTCCCAAGGTTGACCAGAAAATCACTGGCTTACTTCCAAAGCGCGCGCTATTTCTTCCAGCTGGACGTAGACCAGCAAAGACACCTACTGAAACAAAAAGAAGTGAGAGGCCAAGGAGCCCATCTGAGATATTTAGTATCGCTTTAAAATCTGGAATTCGAGCTACGAAAGTTCCCGCTGTGAAGCCATTCACAATAAAGGCGAGAATTACCCCGAGTTGAGCACGCTTAAGTTCGGGCTGCATGATTTGCGGAGTCTACTCAGAGTGTGTTGAATTTCCGCTAAGAGATCTCCCAGGAAAATTTGCAAAGGTAGCGCCATGAAACCCATATCATCTTTCACAAAGGTAATGATCGGATTTGTTACTGGCGCAGTCGTAGCCGGTGGTGTGGCAGTTGCAGTTTCGCCGGATACGCCCCCAACTAAAGTTTGTGTAGATAAAAAAACCAAGGCGATTTACGCGTCAACCGATGGCAGCTGCACCAAGACCCGAACTCTGATGGAGATAGTTGGTTCGAATTTAAACGTCCAGACAATTGCTTCTGCAGTTTCACCTTCAGTAGTTTCAATTTCAGTTACAACACCCTATGGAGGGGGTACTGGTTCTGGGTTTATTTATCGAACAAATGAGGCAACTACTTTTGTTGTAACTAATAACCACGTGATTGATGACGCGGTACAAAGTGGAACCGTCAAAGTTGAGTTGAATAGCGGAGAACTAGAGAACGCAACAATTGTGGGCCGCGATACTGCTTATGATGTAGCGGTCTTGAAAATAAATCGCGGCAATCTAAAGATCATTAAAGAAGGAAACTCAAATTCGTTGATTATTGGCGAACCAGTAATTGCATTTGGATCACCTCTTGGTCTATCGGGCACCGTAACGAGTGGCATTGTGTCTGCAATAAATAGACCGGTGACGACTGGAAGCACCGGAGCGGAATCATTTATCGATGCAATTCAGACCGATGCTGCAATTAACCCCGGAAATTCGGGCGGGCCATTAGTTGACGAGTCTGGCGCAGTGATTGGAATTAATTCGGCGATTGCCTCACTCGGAAATGGGACAACGGGCGGTTCGATTGGCCTTGGTTTTGCGATTCCGTTTAATCAAGCCAAGCGCGTAGTAGATGAAATTATCGCGACCGGTAAATCTTCAAGGCCATTCCTAGGCGTTAATTTTGATAGCACATATACCGGAATTGGTGCGCGAATCCTTCGAGTACTTGATGGCGAAGCAGCGGCAAAGGCGCGGATTCCAAACGGAGCAATTATTCGTGAGATTAATGGGAAACGAGTAAATGATTTGATTTCGGCAATCGTGAGGATCCGTTCTTATGCTCCTGGCGATACCGTGAAAATCAAAGTGGATTTACCGGGTGGCGTTAGCCAGACCTTCGATGTCACGTTAGGTAAACAAGACTCGCTATAAAGTCTCGAAATAAGGCAAAGTTGCAGCGGCGGACTTTGCTTGGTGCTAAGTTGCGCGTTATAGGTAAGCGAGAGAGGTGGCGAATTGGGTAACGAACACAACGAAGATGATGGCAATGAAGAAATCATCACTGAAGAAATGTTGTGGGAGCGGATACCTGAGACGCAAGGCGTAGATCGCGCAAGTACATATTACGAATTAAGCGCTCGCATCTATGCGCGCGGCCAATATGACGAAGCTTTAGCGCTCGCTGAAACAGCACGCGATATTTATTCAGAATTAGGTTCTGCAGCGCCGCGAGAAGGATTGGCCCAGGCTTATTCCGCAATTGGGTATAACTTAAATCAATTGAAGCGAATGAATGAAGCTGCGAATGCAATGAGCAAAGCCGTTGAACTTCTTCGCGAGAATAAATCGCCAATGGCGTTGGAGTTGGCTTGCACGCTTGGTGAATGGTGGTTTTCTTCTAAAGAGTATGAGAAGGCAATTCAGTGTATGGAAGAGTGCGCTCAAGAACATTTAGTAGATGGAAATGAACTTGGTACAGCAAATGATTTCTATTTAATTGGATGCGCTTATCGAGAACTGAAGAATTATCCGAAAGCCATCTCAACTTTCTTAGAAGCTCGTGAATATTTCAAAATTGCACAGGAAGTTATCCAAGTAGCGAGATGCGACCAGAAACTAGCCCACTGTTATGTAGAAGTCGGAGATTCTGAATCCGCACTTCGCTACGCCCAAAAAGCGGTTGATGTTTTTGCGACGGCACATGATCAGCGCCGACTCACATATGCTTCTTTTGAATTAGGCAAGGCTCAAGTATTAAATGGTGAAGTAGAAGAAGGCCTCGCTACTTTGGAGCGGGTTCTCGATATCGCCGCTGATGCCGAGCCACGAGATTTTGAATTTATCGTTGCAATCGAACGTCGGATCGCTCAAGTCCTTCGTGCTACTGGACGCGGTGATGAAGCTGATGAGATAGAACGTCGCATCACCGCCGTCTCGGAGATCATCGAGGGATAGTGCCCGATCTCTCGTTCCTTGCGGGGCGCGACCACCTTCTAATTACCATGGTTTGTTACGGCAACATCTGCCGCTCTCCTATGGCAGCGGCGGTGTTAAACCAGAAAGTAAAGAAATTAAACCTCGGAATTACCGTGGATTCTGCAGGAACTTCAAATTGGCATATTGGACAAGGGCCTAATCCGCCTTCGAAAAAAATCTGGGAATCGGCAGGATATCAATATGAACATGTTGCATCTCAATTTAATTATTCGAGGTTAGTGGCTGCGGATCTAGTTTTGGTAATGGATGACCACAATCATCAACAAGTTTCTCAACTTGCTACTACCGATGAAGAATTAGCCAAGATCTTTTACTTAAGAGAGTTTGATGCATCGGCACAGTCTCGAGAAGTTCCTGATCCATATTCCATGCCGGATTCAGCTTTTCAAAGTGTGCTTGAGATGGTGGAGCGCGCTACGGATGGATTAATTGCGGAGCTATCTCGGTAAGTGCTGCATACCCCAGGCGTACATCGCGATTGCGCCCGCGGCAGAAGCATTCATGGAACGAGTAGATCCGTATTGAGCAATTGCCAGGATTCGCGAACAGGCGGAAATTGCTGCTTCTGACATCCCGGCTCCTTCTTGGCCAAAGAGTAAAACACATTCTTTCGGAAGTTTGGCGCTCTCTAATGGCGTGGAACTGTCTACATTATCTATTCCAATAATTTCAATCTTTCGCTGGTCAAACCAATTTTTGAAATCTGAAATATCAGGATGGTGAATTACTTCAAGATATCTATCAGTAACCATAGCTCCACGTTTATTCCAATCGCGTTTTCCAACAATATGCACGCTGGCTACATTGAAAGCATTAGCGGTTCTAACAATGGAGCCGATATTCAAATCATGTTGCCAATTCTCGATCGCAATTCGTAACGGATTTCTGTGCTGATTCAAATCTGCGACAATGGCAGCCACGCTCCAATATCGATATTTATCTAGAACATTTCGGCGATCACCAGACTCAAGCAATTCTGAGTCAAATTGATCACCAGTTGGCCAGGGTTTGGGGTGAGGACCTACGCCAACTACGGGATAAAACTCGCCGGGACCAATTTCTGCGTTGGGCATCTTGCGCTAAGCCTATGAGTTGCGATTTCGTGCGGTCAATTTCCAAGTATCCATCAGTACTCTTTCACGGTGCGGCGCATCCTAATTGCTCTTCTGATTTCTTCTATAACTTTTTCAACTCAACCGACATTTGCACTTCATACGCTAGATAAATATGCCAGCGCTAAACAATTAAGCGGACCAGGACTCATAGTGCTTAATCCAGATGGCTCGGTTTTAGTTGAGAAGCAGCCTGATTCACTTCGGGTTCCCGCATCTGTCCTAAAACTCTTGACTATGGCGGTGGTTCTTGAAAATCTAAGTGCAGATGGTAGGTACGTAACATCGGTCTGGCGAACTGCAAATAAAAAAGAATTTGTGATTCGCGGCGCCCTTGATCCATTTCTTAGTGTTAATCGAAGCGTTTCGGATAAGTATGGCCACGGATATTTGATGGGATTACTAAGTAGGGCTGGAGCGCTTGATTTTCGAAATATCACGGTTAAGTACTCTGGGCTCTACCCTGGTGATGTAAAAGGGCTTGCTGTTGCGTTTAAGCAACGAAAGATAAAAGCTAAATTAGTTAAAGTAAACGGCATTGAAGCGAATAACATCAGCGTAGAAGAACTCGCAACTCTAACTTCAAAACCGCTCAGCAAAATGGTTTCACATACGATTTTGTGGAGCGATAACGCGGTTGCCGATCGTCTAGCTAAAGCAGTAACCCGCCAACTTGGGAATTCCACAAACTCTAAAGGTTTAACTAGTACCTATAAATCCGAATTAGCAAAGTTAAATGTAAGTACGGAAGGGCTAGCAATATTTGATGGCAGCGGTTTATCTAAAAAGAATCGAGTTTCTGCGCGCACCATTGTTGAACTATTAAAAGCGATCCGTAACGATCCGAGGTTTGCGGCAATTTATGAAGGGCTTCCAATTTCAGGTCAGACCGGAACTTTAGTTAAACGGTTTGAAAAGGCGCCAGGTGCAATTGGCCATGTTCATGCCAAAACCGGGTGGATCAATCGCAGCGTGACTATGGCCGGTTATGCAGAGAGTGGTGATAAAGAATTTGTCTTCGCGATTTTGGCAGACAACATCACGCCGAATTTGCGCTCCCGGAATGCGGCTCGAAGGGCGATGGATAAATTATTAGAAGCGATAGTTATTGGGAGTCATCAAACACTTTAATTGAACCACCATAACAAGCTACCCAAACTCGTTGGTTCTTTGGTTCGTAAGTAATTCCAATCGGTTCGTCGCAGACTCGTTCTTTCTGGAGAACTTTTAAATCACTGCTTCGCACTTTAGCAACTGTATCACTCGTAAAATTAACAACGTAGAGCGCGCTGCCATCAGTTGAGATATCAAGACTGCGCGCCGCATTTCCAGTTCGTACAGTCTTTACTAACTTATTGGTTACCAAATCAAAGAGCGCAACTCGCCCCGATTTATTTAGAGTCAAGTAGAGCTTCTCATTATCGGGAGAAAGCACGAGCGCTCTAGGGTTAGATCCGACATCAAGTTGAGTTCGCTGCCAACTACCTAATTCAATTTTGTGAACTACGGAGCCACCCATCTGGGCCACGTAGGCATACTTCGAATCACTAGAAATGGCGATTCCTCGTGGGTATGCGCCGATTGGGATGGTTTTAATGACTTTTGCTTCCGCGATTGAAATTACCGATAAGTCGTAGGAACACCAATTTGTGACAAGTACATATTTATTATCCGGTGACACCTGAACGACTTTCGGAACCACTCCGACTTGATATGCCGCATCTATTTTCCAAGTTGCAGTATCAATTCGATAAAGAAATGATCGGTCGTAGTTATTTGCCGGCCTACAGATATCGGTGCCTTCGCGATTAAAACCTCTGCCATACATCGCATAATTCGTCACATACAGATATTTTCCATCTGCAGAATAAGCGCCTTCTACCGGGGCGCCGCGGTGCAGTCCGGAATAATTCTTAAAGCCTAACTCGGTTAAATTCACTCGGTCTGGAATTGTTGCAATTAAATCCATTTTTGCCGCGTCATAAATTGTGATTGAGTGGCGGTACATCATGTTGTGCGCAGATACATAACCAGTTCCTGAGGCGCGTACCGATTTCGGAGAAATATCGCCGGTAATAGTCGTTACAAGGCGGAGTTTGGTTTCCGCAGAAGTTAATTGCGCTTGCGCTGGGGGAATTATGAGAGCAATAGCGACGAGGATTACAGAGAAGCGAAACCGCACCCACCTAATCTACCGGGTAGCCTCGCTTTGTGATCGCGCCATATTTGGCTCTGATGAAGTTAAGAGTTGTTGAGTTATTACTTGTTACAACTCTGCCAGCACTCTTTTTGGCATCAAATGGCATACCAAACCTTGGTGTGACAATTGCAACTCTCATTGGCGGAACGCTCGCTGCAGGTGCGGCCAACGCATTTAATATGGTGATTGAAAGTGATATCGATCGGATGATGACCCGCACTGCAAAGCGCCCGATTGTAAATGATTTGATAAGCGAGGAGCGCGCTTTAGTTTTCGCATATGTAATAGCGATAATTTCGCTTGCAATATTTTGGATATTCACAAATCCATTAGCTACCGGACTAACAGTTGCCGCTATTACGTTTTATGTTTTTGGATATACCGTCGGCTTAAAGCGAAGGACTTCACAGAACATTGTCTGGGGCGGAATCGCAGGTTGCATTCCAGTTTTAATTGGGTGGGCTGCTGTTACGGGAACTCTCTCTTGGACTGCGTTCTGGTTTTTCTTGGTTATTTTCTTCTGGACGCCACCCCATTTCTGGGCGCTTGCAATTAAGTACCGTGATGATTATGCGGCTGCCGGAATTCCGATGTTGCCGGTAGTTGCCACAAAAGAAGAAGTTGCAAAGCAGAGTTGGTTTCACACAATTGCGATGGTTATTACTTCTCTACTTACGCTTTATAGCGCAGGATTTCCAAACTGGACTTATTTGGTAACGCTTGTGATGGGTTTGACTTTTGCGTGGCAACTTCGCGATATGGAGAAGAACTCAGGTCGAATTTTTCACGGTTCGATCTCTTACCTCAGCTTCTTCTCAATCTTGTTGGTGGTCGCAGTCCTGTTATAGCGACACCCCGGCTGATTTACAGGGTTCTCTTACCTGCAACCTTTACCCTATTTCTCTGTAACTGACCCCCATTTCCCCAGGGAGCCAACGAGTGAGTAAAACGCGGATTCGCACAACTTCATTAATTCTTACCTCATTATTTTTTACTACCTCATTTGTTACCGCTCCAACTTTTGCAAATCCAAAAAAACCTACTCAAGCCCAGATTGATGAAGCTAAACGGATTGAGGCAGAGAAGAAGAAAGCCGCTGATGCAGCGGCATCTTCACTATCCAAAGCGAACTCAACTCTCAAACAATTGATTGGCATCGCCAATACCGCTCGAAAGAAATACGAAGCCGCAAAAGCGGAATTAGCTCGGGCCACTAAAGAAGCAGAAGCTGCCGCAGAGGCTTATCAAGTTGCAGTTGGACAAGTAAAAGCAGCCCACGATGCGATTGGTCGACTTGCAACAAATGCCTACATTATGGGTGGTGGATTTACCGATTTAGATTCGCTACTTCACTCAGATGGTCCACAAGATCTTATGGATCGCTTATCGGCTCTAGATTCACTTGGCGAACAGAATACGCAAGCGCTCTTTCGTTTCAAGCGCGCAGAAGTTGTCGCTAAGGAAGCAAAGCAAGCCGCCGATGCCGCCAAAGAGAGGCAACGAATTGCAACTCAAAAAGTAGCGGCCGCTAAGGCTGAAGCTGATAAAGCTCGAGATGCACAACAGAAAGAAGTAGATCGATTACAGAAGATTCAAGATCAGATTTTGAAAGAGTTAAATGCCGCGCGTAAGAAGCGCCTTACTCTGGAACAGCAACGACAACTAGCGTTACTTGAAGAAGCCAATGCGTCGATCGCTGAAGGTACTGCGATCTATACAAAGGTTTGGCCAGATCTTGGTTTCCGTGGCCGAACTACTTTCCGATCTGATCAAGCAATGCGTGATAAAGCAGTTGAGTTTGCGAAACGCCAAGTGCAAGCGCGCACACCATATATCTGGGGCGCGGAAGGTCCAGATGCCTTCGATTGTTCGGGATTGGTTTATGCCGCGTATCGAAACGCTGGCTTAGGTTGGCCAAGTTGGGATCGTCTCAACTCATCACTTTATTTTTCATACACCAAACATGTTCCCCTAAATGAATTACTGCCTGGTGATTTGCTCTTCTATTCATATAAGGGAACGGTAAACACAATCCACCACATCACTATCTACGCTGGAAACGGCATGATGTGGGAGGCGAATTCCAAGGGCAAAGGCTTACTTTTCTCCAATATCTACAGCATCAAGGGTTTGATGCCGTATGGAGGTCGCGTCTAACAGTAACTACGCTCTGCTGCTATGGCT
>JBJTUU010000034.1:0-8236 GCA_046080845.1 Actinomycetales bacterium
ATCTACACCCTCAGCGATTTCTATTATCTCTGGTTGAGCCAGAGCGATAGTTACCAATTTGCAAGTTTGAGCGATGCTGGCTGGTTACTTGGATTTCTCGTTATTTCATATGGATTCTGGTTTGCGCCTGATGAAGAGAGCCATCCCAGAAGTTTTAATCCCGTTGCAGTGACTTTGGCGTTGATCGCTAGTTCGCTAATTTTGGTAATCAGCGTTTTACGCCCAGATTACTTTCCAAGATTCGTTTTAATCCCGGCCTTTGCCACAATCGCTCTGGCATTTCTTCGGATGGCGGTTGCGATGAGCGATGCCCGAAAAATGAGCGATGAGCGAATTCTTGCTCGCACCGATGAGTTAACTGGTTTGGCCAATCGCCGTCGTTTCATCTCGGAGTTTGAAAAATTTCAGCGAGATTCGGGCTCACTCTTGATCCTCGATCTTGATGGTTTTAAGCCGGTTAACGACCGACTCGGTCATGAAGTCGGCGATCAACTGCTCCGCCAAGTTGCGCGGCGCTTTGAGCGAGTCTTGCCCCGGAACGCGCTCTTAGCTCGCTTAGGCGGCGATGAATTTGGTGCGCTTATTCCCGGTGATGACGGTTATGAAACTTCAATTGCGTTGCGCGCCACGCTCTCATTTCCGTTCATCATCGACGGAAACCAGATTTCACTTAGCGTCTCGATAGGTGAAGCCAAGATAAATCCAAGTGAAGCTGGCCAGGTAAACCTGTTACGCCGGGCTGATGAGGCGATGTACCAAGCAAAGCGGAGCCAAGCCGGCGTATTTCGCTGGGGTGATGCGATTAGGAGTTGAACTCAAGCAGTCGTATGCTTCCCGCCGTCCGATATTCAAACGAATGGGGTGAGATCCTCTCCACAAAGGAGGCAGCTAATTGAGCAGTCGCTTTGCCAATAAAGTTTTAATTCTCGGAGCCGGTTCGGTTTCTCAGTCAGTGCTCCCACTTCTTATCGAGCACCTTGTTGATGCTAACCAAATTACCATTATGGATCAGCGAGACAATCGCGCTCGCGTTAAATCTGCGCTTGATAAAGGCGCTACTTATATTCAAGATCAAATCACTCGTGAAAATTTGGATGCGCAACTCTCTAAGTATCTTAAGGCTGGCGACTTTCTCTTGGATCTCGCTTGGAATATCGATGCCAACACAATTTTGCAATGGTGCTATGACCACGGTGTGCTTTACCTAAATACCTCAATCGAAGAGTGGGATCCATATGTTGGTGGTGCTAATCGCCATCCACTTGAGCGAACTTTGTATTACCGCCATATGCGGATGCGGGAAATGCGTGCAACTTGGAGCAAAAAAGGCGCGACCGCAATCGTGGAACATGGTGCAAACCCTGGATTGGTCTCTCACTTAGTTAAGAAAGCCTTAGTCGATATCGCAACTAAAGGCCTCCAAGAGAAAAAAGTTAGCGCAGATGTTGAAGCAGCGCTAACCGAAGAGCGTTATAACGATCTTGCCCATCTTCTAAATGTAAAAGTAATTCATATTTCAGAGCGCGATACCCAAGTCACAAACAAACCTAAGCAATGGGGCGAGTTTGTAAATACTTGGTCGGTTGAAGGTTTCTATGAAGAAGGCGTAGCCCCAGCTGAACTCGGTTGGGGAACCCATGAAAAAACCCTGCCAGTAAATGCGTACGAGCACCCCACGGGTCCAAAGAATCAGATTGCAATCGCACAACCCGGCGCAGTTACCTGGGTACGTTCTTGGGTTCCGCATTTCGAGATTCAAGGAATGGTGATTCGCCACGGCGAAGCCTTCACAATCTCAGATCACTTATCGGTTTGGCGCGATAACAAAGCTATTTATCGTCCAACGGTTCATTACGCATACTGCCCATCAAATGAAGCGATTGTCTCCATGCGCGAGCTTCAGATGCTCAATTGGGAGTTACATAAGAACCAACGAATCATGAATGATGAAATTACTGCTGGTGATGATCGCCTCGGTGTTCTGTTAATGGGGCATCCATACAAATCCTGGTGGACTGGTTCATTGCTTAATATCGAGGATTCGCGAAAACTTATCCCTGGCCAATCTGCAACTACGGTTCAAGTTTCATCGGCGGTTTATGCCGCAGTGGCGTGGGCCATGCAGAATCCAAGTGCTGGGCTACTGGTGCCAGATGAATTACCGTGGCGCGAAGTTCTTGGCTTTGCTGAGAAATATTGGGGCGGAATCCATTCGCAAGCTGCTGATTGGGATCCATTACAAAATCGCAGAGATCTCTTTGAAGGATGGAATAACAAGAAGGTCGACAAGAGCGACCCTTGGCAATTCAGTAACTTCTTAGTTGATTAGTTGGGCTTAAGCGGTTTCGCCGCTTTTATTTCTTCAAGTCGCGCCAGGGATTCCAACCGCTCCTTGGCGTGATCAACAATCGGTTCTGGATAACCTTTCGATAGCCCATCTAATACGAGCCAAGGTTCGTGGATATCTTCACCTGAGAGGTGGCGAAGTTCTGGGACATAGCGCTTTATATATTCACCTTCCGGATCAAATCGACGACCCTGTTCAATTGGATTAAAAACGCGGTAATACGGAGATGCATCAGTGCCACAACCCGCCGTCCATTGCCAACCATGCGAATTAGATGCCACATCATTATCAATTAGATATTTCATAAAGAAGTTGGCGCCATGTTGCCACTCGATATGTAGATCTTTGACGAGAAAAGATGCGACGACCATACGAGTTCGGTTATGCATCCAACCTTCATGAACTAATTGGCGCATCGCTGCATCCACAAATGGAAAGCCCGTCTTTCCCTCGCACCAAGCTTGAAAGGCTTTACCGGGTTTGGCGTAACGCATCTTCTTATATTTAACATCGTAGTAATCCCGTGAGGTATGTGGATTGTTGTGGAGCACATCGGCATAGAACTCACGCCAAGCAATCTCTTTTCGATAAACCTCATGGCCTTTCTTCTGGCCGAGCGGTTCCAGCAAGGTTCGCGGATGAATTTCGCCCCAGCGAAGGTGAGGACTAATCCGGCTAGTTCCTTCAATCCCTGGAATATTTCGGGCATCGCCATAATCGTCGGCTCCCCGTTTTAGAAAATCTTTATATCTATTCAATGCTGAGACTTCACCAGCTTCTTGGATTATTACACCTTCTGGCGCATTCCAATCTGGAATTTTTGCGGCTTTAGTTGGCGCTAACCAAATGGGATTCTTTGGCGCCGCAACTGGCTTGCGCCAACCGTGGGCGCTCCAGGCTCGATAGAAAGGTGTGTAGACGCGATAAGGAGTTCCATCATCTTTAAGAACTCTACCGGGTGCAACTGCATAGCCACTCCCAACTTGGGTTAAGACAATTCCCGCTTTCTTTAACTTCTCATCTTGTTGATTTCCGTAAGGTGCATAAGGAAATGCGGAATGGATACTAGTTGCACCAAACTTTTTGGTTAGATCACTTAAAACTTCGACGGGATCTCCTGAAATCAAATGAAGCGCGCCACCTAGTGATTCATTGAGCGCTCTAAGTGATGCCGCTAAATATGCCCGGCGATGGGCGCCAGCGCGATCTGCAATCTCTTCATCCATTATGAATAATGGGATTACTTCTTTACCCTCATCAAGGCTCGCTAATAACGCTGGATTATCGGCAAGGCGAAGGTCACGCCGAAACCAGAAAATCGCCCGCTCTGCCATGGCAAGATTCAACCACCATGGAAGAGATAAAGCGCTTCCAACTTCGCGGACTTTCCGGCGAAGTTAGACGTCTTCGATTTGGCGAACGAATCGTCGATTATTGGGCGCCACCTGGCGGTAGCGACTCATTGCTAATCGCTCATGATGGTCAGAACATCTTTGATTGGCGCACCGCCACCAATTTTGCAACTTGGCGCCTGGCGCAAAGTGCAAGTGCAGTTGCGCAAGAGTTCAACCAGAAACCACCTCTAGTAGTCGCTATCTTTCATGGAAAAACCAAAACTGATCCGCATGGCAGGGCGCGCGATCTCTGTCCGGAAGATGCTTTCCGCGAAGGAATCTTGCCGACCCACGCCCCGGAATTTTCGGTATCTGCGCTACGAGGGAATGCTTATACCTACCAAATCTTTGAAGAAATTCTTCCAGCAGTTTTGCGAGAAACTGATCTACAGATTTCACCAGAACGAAGCGCGATGATCGGCTCCTCGATGGGCGCGCTTGCCACGCTCTATTCACTGATTAAATATGGTTCACGATTTAATACTGCGATAGCGCTCTCGCCACATTGGACGTTGGCGGGCGAACCACTTGTTGATTGGTTAATTCCTCGAATTCCAAATACTAAGCAACACCGAATTTGGTTAAGCCGCGGGGAACTCGGGTACGACGCGCAATACCCACCATTCCAAAACCGTGCTGATCAGAAATTAGTCGAACTGGGTTGGCAAGAAAATTTTATTAGTAAAGTTTTTAAAGGTGCTAAACATAATGAACGCGCCTGGGCTAACCAAGTTAGAGAGCCGCTCCGTTATTGGTTAAGCGCGCTTTGAGATTTGGCTCCAGCCCGCAACCGCATCTGGTTTGCGTGGACCTTCTCCGATATATCTAGATGATGGTCTGATTAATCTTCCAGTTCGTTTCTGTTCCAATATATGAGCCGACCATCCCGCAGTTCTTGCTGAAGTAAACATCGGGGTGAACATATTGGAAGGAACTTGCGCAAAATCAAGGAGAACCGCAGCCCAGAACTCAACATTGGTCTCAAGCACTCGATCTGGGCGACGCTCTTTAAGTTCCGCAAGCGCCGCATCTTCTAACGCCTTTGCAACTTCATATCTTGGTGCTTTTAACTCCTCACAAGTTCGACGAAGTGTTCGCGAGCGAGGATCTTGGGCGCGGTAAACCCGATGACCAAATCCCATCAAGCGCTCACCTTTATCTAATAAATTCTTCACATATTTACGGGCATCGCCACTTTTTTCAACTTCTTCAATCATAAATAGAACTCGAGATGGCGCGCCGCCATGAAGCGGTCCACTCATCGCTCCCATCGCACCTGAAATTGCAGCTGCGACATCAGCGCCGGTTGATGCAATAACTCGCGCCGTAAAAGTAGAGGCATTCATGCCATGTTCGGCTGCCGATACAAAATAAGCATCAATAGCGCGAACATGATTTGGGTCTGGTTCACCGCGCCAACGAATCATCATCTGCTCAACTACAGTTTTTCCTGCATCCACTTTCGCCTGTGGCACTGGGTTTTCGATGCCGCGCGCTGATTGGGCAACAAACGATAGAACCATCGTTGAAGTGCGCGCTAAATCAAGTCGAGCTTGTTCATCGGAGATATCTAAGAGCGGCTTCATCTTGTAACGCTCTGCCAACATTGCAGTTGCAGATTGGGCATCTACCCTCACATCGCCAGAATGAACCGGTAATTTAATTGGATCGGCCGAAGGTAGGCCTGGTGCGAACGAATCATCAACTAAAAGTCCCCAGACATTTCCAAATGAAACTTTTCCAACTAGATCTTCAATATCAACTCCGCGGTAGCGAAGTGCGCTGCCTTCTTTATCTGGCTCTGCGATGATTGATTCAAAGGCGATGACGCCTTCTAGCCCGGGCTTAAAGTCATCGCTCATGGCGCGTATTCTGCCTACTTTCACTCGCGTGACCCAATCTGGGATGACCGCTCGGCGAAAATGACGTTAGATACACCCATGGATTCATTAGATAGAGAAGCTATCTCCGCGATGCGCCGCTCATACGGCGAAATTGGCATCGATTTACCGGATATGGATAAGAATCCCATCACCCAATTCAAGAGCTGGCTTGCCGAAGCGGCGGCAAATAACTTTGTAGTTGAAGCAAATGCGATGGTTTTATCCACTGTCAAAGATGGCGCACCATCCTCACGAACGGTGCTTCTCAAAGATGTTAGCGAAGCGGGTTTTACCTTCTTTACCAATTATCAATCTAAGAAAGGCGATGAGATATCGCATAATCCAAAGGTCGCCCTGCTCTTTCCTTGGTATCCAATGGAACGACAGGTAAAGATCACCGGAACTGCATCCCTAATCTCTGAGAGAGAATCTGATGATTATTTTAAATCTCGACCTTGGTCTTCCCAGGTCGGCGCTTGGGCGAGTGAACAATCGACGTCGCTTAATTCTCGCGAAGAATTACAGGCGCGTTTTGCAGAATACGCTAACCGTTATCCAGAAGGTAGCGAAGTTCCCCGGCCGTCACATTGGGGTGGTTATCTAGTTTCGCCAAACACCATCGAATTCTGGCAAGGTCGTTATTCGCGACTCCATGATCGAATCAAGTATCAGCGAAGTGAAACCGGTTGGAAACTATCGCGGATCTTCCCTTAGGCTTACCGGCTTATGGTCACGATTCCAGATGCGATAAAACCTAAAGATGGTCGCTTCGGTTGCGGTCCATCAAAGATTCGTGACGCCGCAATCGATAATCTATCCACAAAGGGAAGAGCAATTCTTGGAACTTCCCATCGCCAAAAAGCCGTTAAGAACATTGTTGGTGAGATCCGCACTGGCTTAACCCAACTCTTCTCACTACCAGATGGTTATGAAATTCTCCTTGGCAATGGCGGCTCTACCGCGTTCTGGGATATCGCAACTTTCGGATTGATAGAAGAGCGTTCGCAACATTTAAGTTTTGGCGAGTTCTCCGCAAAATTTGCGAGCGCGGCAAAAGCGGCGCCATTTTTAAAAGATCCCTCGGTAATCACAGCCGAACCTGGCACACATCCGCTGCCCAAGGCGGAAATCGGAATTGATACCTATGCGCTTACCCATAATGAGACTTCAACCGGGGTTGCGATGCCAATCCTGCGCCCTGAAGGAATCGGTGAATCACTAGTTTTAGTAGACGCAACTAGCGCAGCCGGTGGACTTACAGTTTCGGCAAAAGAGTTTGATGTTTACTACTTCGCGCCCCAGAAATCATTCGCTTCCGATGGTGGGCTCTGGATTGCACTTATGAGTCCACGGGCAATTGCTCGAATTGAAACTATAAAGAAAAGTGGCCGCTGGATTCCGGCATTCTTTGATCTATCGATTGCGTTGGAGAATTCCAGATTAGATCAGACCTATAACACGCCAGCTCTAGCAACTTTATTGTTACTTGCCGATCAAATTGAATGGATGAATGCTGGCGGTGGACTTAGCTTTGCGGCTGGTCGGAGCGCAGAATCGGCAAAGATAATTTATGACTGGGCTGAAACTACTTCTTACACAACGCTATTTGTAACTGATCCTGCTATGCGCTCGAACGTCGTTGCCACCATAAACTTTGCTGATTCAATAGATGCCTTGGAAATTGCGAAAGTACTGCGCGCAAATGGCATTGTAGATACCGAGCCTTACCGGAAGTTAGGTAAGAACCAACTACGAATCGGCATGTTCCCAGCCATTGATCCGGCCGATGTTGCTGCATTAACGAAATGTATCGAGTATGTTGTAGCAAAGGGTTTGCAATGAACTATAAATTCCGTAGAGCAGTAACGCTCGTTATTTTAATTGGACTGATCTTGATGATTATTGTGAGTGGACTTTAATTTATGAAGGGCGCCATCCCAATCATTATCGCTGGAATCATTCTCTGGAGTATCGCTCTGGTAATTTCCATTCTGGTAAACGCCATGGCCAAAATCATTTTGGTCTGTATCGTTGGAATTTTCCTTGGTTTACTAGGAATTCGTTACACAAAGCGACGCGCAGCGCGCGATTAGCCTTCAATCTCCTGAGCAATACCGCGTAAAACTTTGGCAACTCGAGCCGCCTCAGCTTCACTTGGATATCGACCGTGGCGAAGTCCATTGCCCACGCGATCCAACATCTTGATAGATTCTTCGATAATTACCGCGAGATCATCAGCGCCGGCTTTGGAAGATGCCAATGATGGTGGCGCTTCAACGATGCGAACTGATAGCGCTTGTGGACCTTTCCGTCCCTCAGCAACTCCGAATTCAAGTTTCGTTCCAGGCTTCAAAATTGTGACGCCTTCCGGAAGAGCAGATGAAGCGATATAAACATCTTCACCTTCATCAGATGAGATAAAGCCAAAGCCTTTTTCTAGGCTAAACCATTTAACGCGACCGGTTGGCATGACCCCTCCTTAAGAAAATTTGGTTTCGTGTGCGCCGCACTTTGCGGACAGGGGGCTAGTTTATCGCCTCTGAATGAGCGCCGCAGCCGTGATTAACCGAGACTACCCGCGCATCTTCCGGTGAAATCGCGTTTGCACAGAC
>JBJTUU010000035.1:0-6402 GCA_046080845.1 Actinomycetales bacterium
CCGCCAGATGTCGCGACCGTTTAGGTCGCTCTGTCGGTAGATTACAAATACAACAATTATTTCTATTAACTTCGGCGGGGCCAAAGAGTTTTAGCCCAATCATCAACAATCACAATAATCCCTTTCATTAGATACATACTGATTCGGCATCAGAAGGCTCCGAGCCTTACTGATAGTTGGAGACGAATCTTTTTGAGCGTAAAGCTCGCCCGTAGGGATTCGAACCCCAAGCCTTCTGATCCGTAGTCAGATGCTCTACCCGTTGAGCTACGGGCGCTTACTTAGCCGAGTCTATCCATCCTTTTCAAACTGCAATTAACTAGATGCTCAAAAAAACATCAGCTCGATTGCGTGTAGTTTCAATCAACCTTGCATTGGCCTCATCAGTTCCATGTGCCCAGTCATGGGCAAAATCCGGGGCTTTGCCATATTCAATGTGTCTTGCTACAAGTCGCTTGAGGCGGAGTTCATTATCGACTTGGAGAAACCAACTTTCATTAAGATGAGTTGCTACTCCTTCCCAGCCATGGGTTTCTAACAATAAATAGTTTCCTTCGACTAGAACTATCTTGGTTTTTGCTGTTATCAAACCTTCAGCGGCAATTGACTCCTCAATTTCACGATGAAAGACAGGGAAGTAGATATCACCTGATAAATCGCTTGCAACTCGTCCAAGTAATTCAGTAAAGCTCTTTGGATCAAATGTATCGGGAGCACCTTTTCTATTTGACCTACCGAGCATTTTTAATTGCGCATTGCTTAAGTGATATCCGTCTTGCGAAAGAATTGTTGTTTCTTCCTCAGGCAAGATTTCTTTCAGTTTTGAGGTTACTGTGGATTTTCCGGCGCCAGGTTTTCCAACAATTCCTATTATTACTCGGGAGCCTGAACTCTTTTGCAACTCAAGAATTCGATCTCTTGCCTCGCTGAGCCCTTCGATGCATCGGGGCATTGATTAGCTATAGGCCTTGGCCAACTTGGCTTCTAGATACTCTCTAGATGACTTTGCCATCGACTTGTTGTCGGTCCAAAGATTGCGCCAAATACCAAGTGTGTTTGAAAGATCTTTACTTACAACTGATGAAGAGAACGACTCAAAAGTAATCGGCCCGGTGAAGCCAATTTTCGCGAGCGCCCCAAAGAATGAATCGAAATCGATATTGCCAGTTCCAAGTGGGCCGCGATGGCTCGCTCCAACATGGACGTATCCCAACTTCTTTCCACTGGCGATAACGGGCGCAACTAAATCTTGTTCCTCTATATTCATGTGATAAACATCGAGATGTACATAAACATTATCTTCACCAATATCAGAGATGATGCTCAAGCACTGGTCGGCAGTATTAATTAGATTTGATTCGTAACGATTAACTGGCTCAAGTCCGAGTGAAATTCCACGTGATTTCGCAGACTGGGCTAATCGACGAAGCGCATTTACCGCATTTGTGCGCGCTTTTTCGGTTGTTGGACTCTGGTATTTTCCAAGGGCGCTGTATGTAACTCCACCCAGATAATTTCCACCAAGTGCCTCAACCACGCCGAGTGCTGCAAAGAGTCGATCCTCGCCGCGCTTTGCAATAGCTGGATCCTCATTGTTGATATCAGCATCAAATGAAAGTCCAAGGGAGCATGCGGCTTTCATATCGAATTCCTTAAGAACTTTTATGGTGTCCGCAGTGTCGATTGAAGCTGGGTCGAGAGCTGGTATCTCGATTAGGTCGTATCCGGCCTCTTTGGAATTCTTAATTGCCGTGCGGCAACTTTCTTTACTCCAATCTCCGACCCAAACTAGTGCGTGAACTCCAATTAGATTTTTATATGGCTTCATTTAGATTTCCCTCCAGTAGCTGCGCCTGTGATTAATGAGACCAATTGGTCGCCATCAGTTTCATTAGCCCTCATTCCGGCCATTACTGAACCTTGGCGCATCACCCATATGTGATCGGCGAGGCGAAGGACTTGATCAAAGTTATGGCTGATTAACAGAATCGCCAATCCTTTAGCTTTCATCCGCTTAATTAATTCTTCTACTTTTGCAGTTTCCTTTACCCCAAGGGCAGCTGTCGGCTCATCCATAATTACAACTTTTGAACCCCAGCCCGCAGCTCTACAAATCGCAACTGCTTGCCGTTGTCCACCGGATAGGCCTCGAGTGCGCGCTTTTACTGATGGGATATAAACATCTAGATTCTTGAGCATCTCTTCAGATCGTTCCCGCATCTTCCGCTTATCCAAAAGACGAGCAGGTCCAACTCCTTTAGTTAACTCTCTATTCAAGAAAAGATTCTGCCAAATAGTTAGATCTTCAATAAGGCCAAGGGTTTGATAAACCGTTTCAATTCCAAAACTTCTAGACTCCTCTGGATTTAGAAACTTTACAACTTCGCCATTAATCTTAATTTCACCATCATCAGCGTTATAAACTCCTGAAATACATTTAATCAAAGTCGACTTGCCAGCACCGTTATCTCCAACAATTGCTGTTACTTCACCAGCAACTGCTTTGATACTTACGCCTCTTAGCGCTTCTACGCTGCCAAAAGATTTACGGATATCGCTACATTCGATTGCTACTTGTTTCATTTATTTGACGTCCTAACCAACGATGCTGAGATGATCACAACTACTCCAACGGCGATGTACTGGTAGTAGGAAGCAACCCCGAGAATTGTTAGCCCATTGGAGAGAGCCTGAAGAAGCAAAGTCGCAACAAATGGGCCGAAGATTGTGGCCCTTCCACCAAAGAGGCTGACACCGCCGAGAACAACCGCTGCCACAGAATTCAAGAGTATTGATGTGTTCGCGGCGGGTTCGGCAGCGCCAATTCTTGAAACCGTCAATACGGCCGCGAATCCTGCTAGCGAGCCTGATATTGCGTATACAAGAACTTTAATTTTTACGATTGAGATACCCATCGCGCGTGCTGCATCTGGATCTCCACCAACTGCAAGTAGGTGAGTCCCAAACCTCGTATGAAATAACACAAAATGAGCAACGAGAACTATCGCGAAAGCGATAAACATCAGATAAGGAATGTGCGTAAACTCATTAATTGCGACATTTGCCAAACGCTCATCAATTATTTGGCGTGGTTTTCCGTCGCTTAGTACAAGAGCAGCTCCGGCAGCAACGCTCAGCATTCCGAGTGTGACGATAAAGTCGTTAACTTCTCGCTTTGCGATAATTAGACCATTAGCTATACCGCAGACAAATCCTGCTAAAGTTGAAAAAATAATGCACTGATAAAGTGGCCAGCCATTGGTAAAGGCGAGGCCAAAGCAAACCGCGCCAAAGGTCATAATCGAACTCACGGATAAATCGATTCCGGCGGTTGCGACAGTAAAGGTCTGGCCGACCACAATTATTGCCGGTATAGCAGAGGCGACCAAAATATTATTCAGATTATAAGTTGTAAGAAATGCCTCTGGGCTTAGTAAGCCAAAAACTAAAACAATTAATAGAAAAGCAACTACGACTAGCCATTTAGACCAGAAGAACGGATCCCTAAAAGTTTCTTGAATCCGACTTTTGGCACTTTTAGAAACTGCCTCCGCTTCCGCGGAGGCAGTCTCGTTACTTCTATTTACACTCACTAGATCAATTAATTACTTCTTGATCTTGCTTTCGTAAGGATTTGAATACTTCCCTGGTGGTAACTGATTTGGGAAATATCCGCGTGTGCTCTTGTTTGTAAGAGCCTGATCGATGTTGCTGCTATCGATGATGTAGTAAGGAGTGATGGTGCTAGCTGGAACCTTGCCGCCTTGTGCCGCAATGATGCAAGCCTGAACACCCATCTGTCCCATTACATATGGATATTGGGAGATAGTCGCAGTTACTTTTCCGCTCTTTACGAGAGAAAGTGCATCAGCAATTCCATCGACACCGTAGATCTTCTTGGTGCCAATGCCGGTTGCCTTGCTAATTCCCTGTGCCATCTGATCGTTAGCTGCGAAGAAAGCTGCAATGTTTGAGTTAGCCAATAGCATCGCATTTGCCTTCTCTAGAGCCTTTGTGGTGTCCCAATCAGCATTTTCTGGTCCTACGAATTTAACTGTTGGGTCAGCCTCAAGAGCACCAGCTTTGAAACCGTCGATACGGGCATTGCTTGTCACGTTACCTGCGAGACCAGCAATTAGACCAATGGTCTTTCCGGTTCCGATTTTGGCAATCATGTCTTTTCCGCCAGCTTTTCCAGCTGCGAAGTTATCGGTACCAGCAAAGGATGTGACCTTACCGCCAGCTGCCTTCAAGGAAGCTGCATCGATTGGTGAATCGATATTGATAACGGTCTTTCCTCTCTTGGTGATCTTGCCGACTGCTTGTGACAAGTTATTTGAAGAGATTGGAATAACGATGTAGCAGTCATAGTTCTGACCAGCTAGTGAATCAAGCTTGTTTGCCTGTCCGATGTCATCGTTAAGTCCTGGAGCTGCCTGCACATTTGCCTTAATTCCATACTTGAGTGCAGTCTCTTCGATACCTTCCTTGATGCCGATGAAGAATGGGTTATCTAGACCCTTAACTACGGCAGCAATTCGAATATCTTTCAGCTTTTTTGGGGCTGCGTTCACTGCGGATGAAGTTGCGGCAGCAAAAACAAGTGCTGCTGAAGTCACCGCGATGGTGAAACGAATCTTGCTGTTCTTCAATTTATTTCCTTCCTAATGAAGTTGACCAACTATCTCGGTTGCTTCAAGAAAGTCGGGGTGCACAACCCTAATTTCGCACCCTTATATATGCAAGATGGCTCGGTAACGAACCGGTAACAGGGGTTTCTACTGCGTAAAACTCTAGACCAGATATTGAGATGGCTTTTTAGGAGGTTCGAATAGAACTGACACCTAATTGGCAGGCCTCGTTAGCTGCAAGCGCATCGGAAACCGTTGCAAGGTCAGGATGAATATCGCCGGTAACAATCGACTTGACCCAAGTGTTAACTTCTTCTATGTACGACCTCTCAAATCTCACCATCCAATTTTCTGCCATCTTGCCACCTAAAATCGGTGTTGCGACAAATTCTGATCTAGTTATTACATCGCCAAAAATTCCGACTTCTATTGAACCTTTTTCGCACACAACTTCAAAACGAGCGTCGTAACCATAATTATTAAAGGCCACTATGTCAGCAATCAACATTATCCCATTCTCTAATTTTGCGGTGATTACTAATGGATCAGACAATCCCGGCTGCGAGAGCGAATTTCGCTTTGGATAATGGCTTGCTACTTCTACAAAATCTGAGCCAAACATCCATCGAAAAATGTCAAAATCATGAATCGCGATGTTGGTATACAGACCAGTATCGGTTGCTCCGGTAGATGCCACATTACGTGTAACAACTCGAATAAATAATGGCAATCCGTATTTCCCTGAATCAATTAGCTCCTTGACTTTTCGATACTGTGGATCAAACCTGCGCATAAAACCAAAGTGAATCAACTGCTTACCTTTTCGATTCTGGTACTCGGTTATTTCTTTCGCGATTAACCTAGCTTCATCAATTGCAGTAGCAATTGGTTTTTCACAAAGAGTTGGTTTGCCTGAGGCCATCGCAAGTCTCAAATGTTCGACATGCAGGTTATCTGGGGATGCAATAACTACAGCATCTACAAGTTCACTTTCAAACAATTCCGCTACATTGCTGGTGATTAGTTTTGGAGTTTTCAGTTCGCTGCCAAGTTTTTTTGCCCTTTCAATATCTAAGTCGGCAAGCGCAATAACTTCAGCACTAGAGACATGTTCTGTGAGATAGCGGGCGTGGCCCGAGCCCATAACTCCAGTTCCAATTACGCCTACGCGAAGCAAATCAACCAGATTTCAGGATAACGCTGCTGTAAGGAATGGGGTCTCCAGTATGAATAATTCCCAAAGTCTGACCTACTTGAACCTTAAATACTTCGTGGTCGATGATTTCCATCGGTATACCTTTTAGATGGGCGAGATAGCTTGCAACAGTTGCTTTATCTACTTTAGATTCAAATTCTTTCGCCATAACAACTCCACTCAAATCTAACTCAGGAAGAATTAAATCTAAAATTTGTGGAATGGTGGGGAAACCCTTTTTCACCGCAAGTTCTACCGTTTCAACTCCTGAATAAGATGGAAACGGTCCATCAACTATTGCAATTGTGTTTACATGGCGAAACCGAGCTAACAAAGAAGCAAGTTGTCCATTAATAATTCCGTCGCGCATCATGTTCACACCTTACCTGAGAATATAAGTATCCTAAAGAGAGCGAACTAATTCGCGTACTTCATCAAAAGTTGGATAAGAAGTTTGGGCTCCGGCACGCATCACACTCTCGGAAGCGCAAACTATCCCAAGTCTTATCGCCTTCTCTGGATCAAGTCCCATCGCAAGTCCAGCTGCAAATGCCCCAATCAAACAATCACCTGCAC
>JBJTUU010000036.1:0-2868 GCA_046080845.1 Actinomycetales bacterium
GAGTGATTCACCGCGCGATACCCGCCAGGCCCACTCCCGCCGGATCGCGCTAGAAAATCCGATCTCAAGTAGCGGATTAAATGAAGCATCTGAATACTGCAGTACTGCGCCAATCACGCGATCTAATTCCTGTTCGGTTACCGAATTAAATGGCAGGCGCCCCACTAAATAGATATCGCCCATCTCATTTATCGCAAAGGCGACGCAATACATCGAAGCATTTTTCTTTAATAGCCATTCATGCACGCCAGCCAGATTTTCATCGGGTTTCCTAATCACAAAAGCATTGATGCTTACCGAGTGATCTCCTACAACAATTGCGCAATGCGTCTGGAGTTTTCGCTCTCCCGGCAGCGTTAAGAAGAATGAGTTATCGCTTCGATCATGATCAATTTCATGTGATGCTAAGAACTCTTCAATTGTGGCAATCGCCATCGCGCGATTCATCGTTACACCACGCTTAGATGGGCTTTGTTGCCTCGCGAGAGTACCTTGTCGTAGACATCCAAAATTCCACGCGCAGTTGCATCCCAACCAAAGTGAGAGGCGTGTTCCATCGCTCCCATCGATAACAACAATCTTCGTTCTGGTTCCGTTAAAAGTCGTTGCAGTGTTGCCGACCAAGCTTTTGGATTATGGCCATCAACTAATACGCCAGAAATTCCATCGGCGACTGCCGCGCGCAATCCTCCAACAGCGGTCGCCACTACTGGCGTGCCACAAGCTTGGGCTTCAAGTGCAACTAAACCGAATGACTCAGAGTATGACGGCACACAGACTAAATCAGCGGCACGATACCAATCTGAAAGTTCTTCATGTGGCACCGGTGGAATAAATTTAATGTTCTCAGTAACTCCAAGAAATGTGGCAAGTCCAGCTAATCGCTCCGGCTCCTTAGAACCATTTCCAGATGGCCCGCCCATAATTACCGCGCGCAACTTCGATTTCAAAGTCGGAGTATGGCTCAACATCTCTGCAACAGCTCGGATCAAGACTTCCGGCCCTTTGTGGGGCTGGATTCGACCCACAAATAACAACATTAATTGATCCGCAGCAATCCCAAGTTTGGTGCGCGCAGCTGGCTTTCCGCCATTAACTCGATAAGTTCTTAGATCAACGCCCGGTGAAACCACAAAAACATTATCCGGACAGGCGTCATAGAGCGAGACCAAGCTCGCCGCTTCTGATGCGGTATTGGCAATTAGCGCCGAGGCGGCTTTCACAACCTGTTCTTCACCAATTGCGCGTGATTGTGGTTCTGGTGATTCACCTTCCGCCAGCGATTGATTTTTCACCTTTGCCATCGTGTGCATGGTGTGCACTAACGGCAATCCATATCGCTCGGAGATTAACCAACCAAGTTGCCCGGAAATCCAATAATGAGAATGCAATAGATCGTAATAACCGGCTGGGCGATTTAATTCATAACGAAGATAAGAAGACATCAAGGCGCAGATTTGTGAAGGTAATTCATCTTTAGTGATTGATCCATAAGGGCCAGCTTCTAAATGCACCACATTTACGCCGGGCGCAATTTCGAGAGTATCTGGAAGATTTGGACGATTCGCGCGAGTAAAGATATCTACCGCAACGCCGGCTTCTGCGATTCGCTTAGCACTCTCAACTACATAAACATTCATGCCACCGGCATCACCAGTACCCGCTTGTTCTAGCGGGGAGGTGTGCAACATTAAAGATGCGATCCGGTGATTAGCCATGGCGAACGAGTTTACTCACCACCACTTCACCGACAACTTGGCCGCCGCCGAGTACTTTTTCGCGCGGTAAATCCACTTTTTCGCCGAGAATTGCCAGGCTCGCCATCGCCAACTCATTTGCCCCGCGCTGTGAGCCATCGCTCATCTTCCAAGTAATAGTTCCACCGGAGCGATCTGCAATCACTATAACTCCTTCGGCGCCATCTTTGGCAAATAACTTTCCGCCAGCCATCAATAGCGTTGGCAACCTGCCGTTCCCAGAAACCATCGTGGGATTTTCAATACACGCGCTAATTACTTCTTGGTGAACCGGATCTTGCGAGCGGATTAAATTTCTCATGGCCCGCGAGATTGCTTTAATACTTAATGCAAATAACGGAGCGCCGCAGCCATCGATAGAAATCTTCTCTATCTTCACTTGAGATAACTTTTCGAACTCTTCCATAATCTTTAGCTGTAATGGATGGCTCGGCTCCCGATAGCTCTTTAAATCCCAATTATTTGCGACGCAAGTTGCCAACATTCCTGCATGTTTGCCGCTGCAGTTAGCCGAGAGCGAAGTCGCAACCTTTTCGCCCCAAGCAATCCGTTCGGCACTTCCTAGCGGCTTATCTGGAGTGTTCTGGAGCGCGCTCTCATCAAGCCCTGCGCCAATTAGTATCGAACGCGCTACTTCAAGGTGTCCGTTACTTCCCGTATGGCTGGCACAAACTAACGCTAACTGTTTCGGTGATAGCCGAAGCCCGGAGCGCACCATCGCACTTGCTTGAATAGCTTTAATCGCTGAGCGCGGATAGATCGGGGAATTTACATCGCCCAACGAAAGTAACTCATTGCCATCGCTATCTTCAATTAGTAAATGTCCAGCATGAACCGATTCGACCATCCCGCTACGGATTACTTCTAGCAGCGTAACTCCTAAATCCATTAGGAAGTTACTCGAGGCAAGGTCGACCAGACATGGGCCTGGAGTTTGTGTTCGCCATAAGCCATGTCATAAGCAAAAAATAATTCACCTTCAACTAATCCATACAAGCGCTGTCCTTCAGTAACGCTCTTGGCAGTTGGTGCGGCATAACCCTGGTCCATCACTAACTGAATCTTCGGACCATCAAACCGACCCACCCAACCTTCGGCAATTCCAGTTGAG
>JBJTUU010000037.1:0-58404 GCA_046080845.1 Actinomycetales bacterium
CGCTGCGGCACTTAAATTCACTCTGCGACAACCGCTATCCATCGCCCGCTGCAATGAGTTGGAATCTGTTATTCCTCCCGAGAGCTGGACATCTATATCGAGTTGCGAAATTACTTCTGTCAAAAGTTGGCTATTAGAGCCGATTCCGTAGGCGGCATCAAGATCAACTAGATGTATCCAGCTAGCACCGGCTGCTTGAAATTCTAAGGCAATCTCACTTGGTGATCCCATAGAAGTTTGTTGAGTTTGACCTGACTTTGAAATTCGCACCGATTTTCCTGACTTCACATCAATCGCAGGCAGAAGTTCAAGCTTCGGGGACATTACCTAATTCTAGATAAACCCGCAGTTCTTGGCCGGCAATTTAAACTAGACAATCAGGGCCAAGAATTGACTTCAAATCTGCGCTCAAACTTGGCGAGGCTGTCACTCGCAGTCCGTCATCTAATCGAAAAGTGGTCTCTTTGACCCCACCCTCGATCCGCAAGTGGACTTCTCTAGTTCCCGGGTGCGAGCGAAGAATCTCTTTCATTCGATCAACTACTGGTGGCGTACAACGCTGTGCTTCCACTCGAATTATGTACGGGCCGATTGGGGCTTGATTTACATCGGGAATTGATAAATCAATTGCGGTAATTCTTGGGGCATCTTCCCGTTTATCGATACGCCCTCTAATAGAGACGATGCGATCCTCAATTAAATTAAGCGCATGCTGTTGATATGAATTTGAGAAGAATAGAACTTCAGCAGCGCCATCAAGATCTTCGATAGTGACTATGGCCCAGGTAGATCCTTGGCGACTAACTTTTCGTTGAACATTTGTGATGAGTCCCGCAATTGTAAACACACTTTCGTGAGCAACGCTCTCATCGAAAATCTGGCTGATGGCGATATCTCTTGAATTCCTAAGTACGTGTTCTACTCCTAAGAGCGGATGATCTGAAACGTATAGTCCTAACATCTCGCGTTCGTAAGAGAGCAATAATGGTTTCTCCCACTCTTCATTTGGTATGTCTAATTTGACTCCGGTAACGCCTGAGACGACATCTGAAGAGTTCGCAAATAAATCAAATTGACCGATAGATTCGGCACGCTTAATTTCGGAGACTGAATCTATCGCCTCCAAATAAACGCTCATCAAGCCAAGGCGCGTGGTACCAAGCGAGTCGAAGGCGCCGGCCTTTATTAATGATTCTATAGTTTTCTTATTGCATACTGTGGCGTCAACTTTTGCTAGGAAATCTCCAAACGATTCAAATCTACCTTTTTCGATTCGATTCCGAGAGATTGAGGACACCACATTTTCGCCGACATTTCTTATTGCAGCTAAACCAAATCTGATATCTTCGTTTCGCGGAGTGTATTCTGCATCAGATTCATTGATGTCGGGCGGTAAAACTTTTATCCCCATTCTTCGACATTCACTAAGATAAAGCGCAGTCTTATCTTTATCACTTTGAACGCTGGTCAAAAGCGCGGCCATATATTCGGTTGGATAATTTGCTTTTAAATACGCGGTCCAAAATGAAATAACTCCGTATCCTGCGCTGTGGGCGCGATTAAATGCATAATCTGAGAACGGGATTAATGTCTTCCATAATTCTTCTATTGCGCCACTTGAAAATCCATTCTTAGTCATCCCGGCTTCGAAGTGGACATATTCCTTATCCAGAATTTCTTTGTTCTTCTTGCCCATTGCCTTTCTTAATAAATCGGCTCTGGCGAGCGAGAAACCAGCTACCTTTTGGGCGATTGCCATAACTTGCTCTTGATAAACAATCAATCCGTAGGTGTCATCGAGAATTTCACTCAATGGTTCTTGTAACTCTGGATGAATTGGCTCAATTCGCTTCCGGCGATTCTTTCGATCTGCGTAATCATTGTGAGCGTTAACTCCCATAGGGCCAGGGCGATACAAGGCAATCACAGCTGAAATGTCGGCAAAAGCATCCGGAGCCATAGAACGTAGCAGCGCCCGAATCGGAGCGCTATCTAGCTGGAATACCCCGAGCGTTTCACCTCTTGCGAGAAGTTCGAAGGTCTTCTTATCAGAAAGTGGTAGATCTTCTAAGACAACTTTCTTGCCACGATTCTTTTCAATATTCAAAATGCAGTCATCAAGCACGGATAAATTACGTAAACCAAGAAAATCCATCTTTAACAAACCCGTGGCTTCGCATGCTCCCATGTCGAACTGGGTGATGATGGCGCCATCGGTATCCCGACGATGAACCGGAATTACCTCTAGGAGCGGGTCTCGACTAAGGATTACCCCAGCCGCGTGGACACCCGGCTGGCGCTTTAAACCTTCAATTCCTCTAGCCATTTCTACAATAGTTTTGGAGTCAGGATCACTCTCGTAGATATTTCTAAATTCTTGCGCTTCTTGGAATCTTTCATGCTCTTTATCAAAAATTCCAGATAGCGAAATATCCTTGCCCATTACCGATGGCGGCAATGCCTTTGTCAATTTATCCCCAAGTGCAAATGGATATCCAAGTACTCTCGTTGCATCCTTGATTGCTTGTTTTGATTTGATGGTATTGAAAGTAATTATCTGTGCGACTCTATCTTCACCGAATTTATCAATAGCGTAACGAATCATCTCTCCCCTGCGCCGCTCATCGAAATCTAAATCGATATCTGGCTTTGAGATGCGGTCCGGATTTAAGAAACGTTCAAAAAGTAGACCATGCTCAATCGGGTCAAGAGCAGTGATACCTAAGGAGTAAGAAACTAGTGAGCCAGCCGCAGATCCTCTGCCGGGGCCAACCCGAATACCAACTGACTTTGCGTAGGCCACTAAGTCGGCAACCACTAAAAAGTAGCCGGCAAAACCTAATTTGGTCATTACATTTAGTTCAAAATCTAAACGTTCCAGATATAGATTCGAGGCGTTTGGTAATTTCTTCGTCAGGCCCAGTTTAGCTTCTTTAATTAGCCAAGAATTTTCATCTTCACCCTCTGGAACTGGAAATTTGGGAAGCAGATTCTCATTTTCTCTAAGTTTTACCTCACACCTCTCGGCTATCAAGAGCGTGTTATCGCACGCCTCCTCGACATCGCGGAAGAGCTCACGCATTGTTGCCGCGTCCTTAAGATAGAACTCTTCAGAATCAAACCGGAACCGTTTTGGATCGCTCAACACGGCTCCGGTTCCTATCGATAGCAATGCGTCGTGATATCGCGCTTCGCTTGAGTAAATGTAATGAATATCGTTTGTTGCTAGTAACGGGATACCTAAATCTCTCGAAAGTTGCAGCAAGCCTTCTCTTACTCGTTTCTCTATATCAATCCCGTGATCCATCAATTCAATGAAGTAGTTACCTGGTCCAAATAGTTCTAGATATTTAGCAGCTACCGCACGCGCCTCGTTGTAGGCACCCATTCGGAGTCGCGTTTGAATTTCACCTCCTGGACATCCAGACGTGGCAATCAATCCCGATGAGTACTTAGTCAATAATTCAAAATCAATTCTCGGTTTGTAATAGAAACCTTCCAATGAAGCTAGCGAAGCCATTTTGAAGAGATTTGATAAACCCTGATTATTTTCGGCAAGAATCGTCATGTGGGTGTATGCGCCACCACTTGAAACATCATCTTCACCGCCATCGCCCCACTTAATCTTTTTCTTATCGAATCGAGATTCAGGAGCAACATAGGCCTCAAGGCCGATAATAGGTTTTACCCCTTCTGCATTCATTGATTTGTAAAAATCAAAAGCGCCAAAGACATTTCCATGATCGGTTATCGCTATTGCTTTGCCACCTTGTTTCTTAACTTCCTTGGCCAGCTGTTCGATTCGCACCGCGCCATCGAGCATTGAGTACTCAGTGTGGACATGTAAGTGCACAAAACCCTTGCTCATGGGCGGTGAGATTACTACTCGGCTAAGCGATAGCGGCCAGGATAGAAAGGGCGCGTTTTAAGTCTTCGGGGTACGGAGCGGTCAGCGCAATCCGGGCGCCACTAGTTGGAGCAAGAAACGCTAATTCCATTGCGTGAAGCCAAGGTCGGCGTAACTCGAGTCGTTCGGCAAGAACTGGATCTGCACCGTAAGCCAAATCACCAACTAGCGGATGGCGCAGCGCATTGAAATGCACTCGAATTTGGTGAGTTCTCCCAGTCTCTAGTTCGACTCTAAGGAAAGATGCCCCAGGAAAATATTCGATAAGCGAGAAGTGTGTGATGCTCGGCTTACCATCGGCCACGACAGCAAACCGATAATCCTCGCGGGGATGTCGACCAACTGGTGCATCAATCGTTCCTTCTTCAGGTTCCATATGTCCCTGGACTAGTGCGTGATAAACCTTTTCTACCTTACGGGAGCGAAACTGGTCTTTGAGATTGAGGTAGGCGTGCTCATTTTTTGCGACCACCATCAGTCCGGAAGTTCCGACATCCAGTCGCTGCACAATTCCCTTGCGCTCTTCCGCTCCAGAAGTGGCGATGCGATAACCGCTAGCAAGCAAGTCGCCTAACACTGTAGGACCGTTCCAGCCGGGACTTGGATGCGCTGCGGTTCCAACCGGCTTATCAACTACGACTACATCTTCGTCGTCATACACAATTCGAATTGACTCACTCGTGACCGCCGTGAAATCTAACGGATCTACCTCAGCTGGAAGAGTAACCATGACTCGATCACCGGTTCGCACTCGATCGGATTTAGAGAGCGGTTGTTTGCCGATAAGTACATCACCCGCATTTAGAAGATCGGCGGCTAGGCTGCGAGAAAGTCCAAGCAGGCGCGAAATAGCGACATCGGCGCGCTCGCCATCCAAAGATTGGTCAACTTCTACCAGGCGCCGCTCCCGATCTTTACTCATCAAAGAACACCATCAGAATTACTTGAACTATTTTTCCGGTAAGGAATATTGAAGGTCGCCAACAGCGCCAACGAAATCCCCGCAATTACAATGGCGCTATCTGCGATATTGAAGGTTGGCCAATTCGGAAGTTGTATCCAATCAATCACTTCTCCGCGCCAAATTCCAGGTGGCCTAACGGCCCGGTCGTAAAGATTGCCTAATACTCCACCCAATAAGAGTGCCATGGCGCCGGCCCATCGCAAACTAGTGACGACTCTAATTAAGTAGATCAAAAGTCCTGCGACCGCTAATTTAAGAGTTGAGAGAAATATTGTGGCATCAGTGAAAAAACTAAATGCGGCACCTGAATTTGTGGAGTAAGAGAGTTTGAGAAAATCTCCGAGCACTTTTATTTCAGTTTTACCTTGCAGGTAAGTGATCGCCCAATTCTTAGTTGCTAGATCGAGACCGAAAATTACGGTCGAAATCAATATAAAGACTCGGTTAGCTCTCATTCGAGAATCTGAACTCAGCGTCGCTCTTCTTTCTGTTTGCAGACCATGCAAAGAGTCGCTCTCGGAAATACCTTTAGCCGAGCTTTTCCAATTGGGTTGCCGCAATCTTCACATCTGCCATAAGTCTTGGTATCAATACGTTCTAGCGCTCGCTCAGTCTGAAGCACCATATCGCGAGCGTTATAAACCAGGGACATCTCGTGTTCTCGCTCAAACGTTTTAGTTCCAGCGTCAGCCTGATCATCTCCGGCGCCAACTCCCGAAGCTGCAATCAAGGCATCCATCTCACTCTCAACTTCTGCGAGTTCTTCTTTGAGGCGAACTAAATCTTTTGCGAGTTCACTGCGAATAGATTTCAATTCCAACGCAGTCCAATTTTCAGCACCTTCATTTACTACCAATGGTGCGGGCGCGGCTTTGATTGGTTTAAGTGGCGCCGGCTTCTTCCCGGGCTTTACTTTTCGAATCGGTGGCGGCAGAACTAAACGCTTCTCTTCAACTACCGCAATGTCACTTGATTCGATTTCAGGTTTATATACCGAGATAGTGGTTGCACCCTTTGCGGTGCTTGAAGTTAAAGCGGTCTTATGTTGACCCTTAATTATCGAAGGTGCCGCCTTCTTTGCGATCGGCCGCGCCGATTTCTTTACCGATTTATTGACCGGTTTACTGACCGACTTCTTAGATAATTTCTTGGCAGGCTGCTTGGCCGTTTTTTTAATTGGTTTCTTCTTCGTGGTTTTTTTGGCGGGCACAGCGAGGAAGGCTACACTTTCCTTTGCTTACAAAATCGCAGTGACCGGGCCATCACCCGCGAGCGAGTCAGAAGAAATGAGCCGTGAGGCCAGGTAGAACTGACGGTGAGCGAGATGAGTGGCTCATCCTCGGGTGGGCAAGGCGGGTGGTACCGCGGTCCTAGATCGCCCCTCCATTAGATCGACGCAACGACTCGATTCTAATTTTTGAAATGGAGGATGGCATGCCAAGTAATTCACCATTTCAACCATTAAATCCGCAAATTGATCTGCCTAAAGTTGAAAGAGAAATTCTTCAATTTTGGCAGAACGAAGATATTTTCCATAAGAGCGTTGCGGCTCGCGCGAATGGAGATTCTTGGACTTTTTATGAAGGTCCGCCTACCGCAAATGGCATGCCCGGAACTCATCACATCGAAGCTCGAGTCTTTAAAGATGTATTCCCGCGGTTCCAGACTATGAAGGGTAAACATGTTGTCCGTAAAGCAGGTTGGGATTGCCACGGTCTGCCGGTAGAGATTGCAGTTGAGAAAGAATTAGGTTTCTCTGGCAAAGGCGATATTGAGAAATTTGGAATTGCTGCGTTCAATGAGAAGTGTCGGGAATCGGTTCAGCGACATGTTGATGCCTTCACCGAGATGACAGAACGCATGGGTTTTTGGGTTGATTTTGATCAAGCTTATTGGACTATGTCGGATGAGTACATCGAAAGTGTCTGGTGGTCATTGGCCCAGATTCACCAAAAAGGATTACTGGGTAAGGATCACCGCGTTGCACCTTACTGCCCGCGATGTGGCACCGGATTATCTGACCATGAATTAGCTCAAGGATACGAGACCGTAACGGATCCATCCGTTTATGTTCGATTTCCAGTAACTTCCGGAGATCTTGCCAAATTAGAGGCGAGTTTCTTGGTTTGGACAACCACTCCATGGACCTTAGTTTCAAATACCGCAATCGCGGTTAATCCAGATGTGACGTACCTAGTAGTTCGAACCGCAGCAAAAGAAACACAGCCTAGCGAGGTGCTGGTGGTAGCAGAACCTTTGGTTAATGTTGTTGGAGAAAATTTTGAATTGATATCAAAGATGCATGGCGCCGAGTTAGAACGAATTAGTTACCGCAGGCCATTTGAAATGGTTGAGATTCCTGATTCACACTTTATTGTTCTAGCTGATTATGTGACTACTGAAGATGGCACTGGATTAGTGCACCAATCTCCCGCTTTCGGCGCCGACGATCTCGCAACTTGTAGAAAATATGAGTTGCCGGTAGTTAATCCAGTAATGGCAAATGGCCATTTTCAATCTGAGCTACCGCTGATTGGAAACTTGTTCTTCAAAGAGGCCGATAAGCCATTAGTTCGCAAATTGCGGGAATCTGGCCTGCTCTTTAGACACCAACCATATGAGCACTCATACCCACATTGCTGGCGTTGTCATACTCCGTTGATCTACTACGCGCAGCCATCTTGGTATATCCGAACCACCAAGATTAAAGCTGCATTGCTCCGCGAAAATGCTGCGACTGACTGGCACCCCGAAACCATAAAGAACGGCCGGTTTGGCGATTGGCTTAACAACAATGTGGATTGGGCGCTCTCCCGAAATCGGTACTGGGGAACGCCACTACCTATTTGGATCTGTTCCGAGGGCCATGAAAGAGCCATCTCTTCAAGGAATGAACTCGCGCAGCTCGCCGGTCGCGACCTTAAGGATCTAGAACTACACCGACCATATGTAGATGAAATTGAATTTTCATGTAGCGAGTGCGGCAACCCGATGCAACGAACTACTGAGGTTATTGATTGCTGGTATGACTCCGGAGCGATGCCATTTGCACAATGGGGTTATCCTCATAAAGCAGGTTCTCAATCCCAATTCGATAAGTCTTATCCCGCTGATTTTATCTGCGAAGCAATTGATCAAACGCGTGGCTGGTTCTACACATTGATGGCGATTGGAACCATGGTCTTTGATAAATCTTCCTACAAAACCGTGCTATGTCTAGGTCATATTCTGGATAAAGATGGCCGAAAAATGAGTAAGCATCTCGGCAATGTCTTAGAACCGATGCCCTTGATGGAACGCCATGGTGCAGATGCGGTTCGTTGGTACATGTTGGCTTCTGGTTCGCCGTGGAGCGCAAGGCGAGTAGGCCACGAAATCATTTCCGAAGTGGTGCGTAAAACTCTGCTTACCTACTGGAATACCGTCTCTTTCCTAGCACTCTATGCCAACGCATCCGATTACTCACCAACAAAAACTTCAGATCAAAGTGAGCGACCATTATTGGATCGCTGGATCCTGAGTGAATTGAACTTGCTGATTCAAAAAGTTGAAACTGCATATGAGGGATTTGATTCACAAGGTGCCGGAACTGCCATCTCTAATTTTGTCGATGATCTCTCAAATTGGTATGTGCGTCGCTCTCGAAGAAGATTCTGGGATGGCGATGCGGCGGCGCTAGAAACTCTAGATCATTGCATTGAAACGGTAACGCTTTTGATGGCACCGATGGTGCCATTCATAACTGAGCACGTCTGGCAATCGGTTACGCGAAAGGTTCGTCCGACAGCGTCAACCTCAGTACATCTCGCCAATTTCCCAATCGCGAACTTGAAACTAATTGATGAGAATCTCTCTTCCCAGGTCGCACTAGCAAGGCGCTTAGTAGAACTGGGTCGAGCCGCCCGGGCGCAATCTCAAGTAAGAATTAGACAGCCCTTATCGCGGGCGCTGATCTCTGCGGCGGGCTGGAACTCACTCTCGCCTGAATTAAAGGCTCAAATTGCTGATGAATTAAATGTCGAAAAACTAGATGATCTATCCGGTGCGGGCGGTGAATTGGTGGATATCTCAGTAAAGGCAAATTTCAGAGCCCTAGGGAGTCGATATGGTGGCGCAGTTCAAGAGATCGCTAAGGTAATTTCCGGTGAAAGCCCCGCGGAGCTGGTTAAGAAAGTTAGATCTCAAGGAGAAGTTACGCTGACCTTCAACGGCGGTAGCGCGGTAATTACTGAAGCAGATCTGGTCATCACCGAGACGCCAAGATCAGGTTGGTCGGTAGCTTCCCATTCCGGAGAGAGTGTTGCGCTGGATTTAACGTTGGATCAACGGTTAATTGATAAAGGAATTGTGAGAGAAGCGATTCGAGCAATCCAAGATGAGCGCAAAGCATCTGGGTTTGAAGTTAGTGATCGAGTGCGAATCCAATGGACTGCTGCGCCAGAAAACCGTGCAGCAATTGAAACTGCCATCGAGCACATTATGGTTGAGGTTCTGGCAACAGAATTTAAGTTAGATGAAAATTTAAAGCCTGGCGATGGCGAACTTGGACTTAAATTAAAACTAACGCTTAGCTAAGCGCTCCTACAATAATCGAAATCGCAAAGAAAAGAACGATGAAGGATAGGTCGAGAGCGACCGGCCCCATCCGAAGCGGTGGTATAAATTTCCGAACAAATGAGAGCGGTTTATCCGTTAGCGAATAAATAATCTCTGCCAGTGGTAGCAGAATTCCGCGTGGACGCCATCCAGGTCGAAACATTCTGACGTAATCCAGAAGTAACCGAGCAAAAAGTGCAAGGAGAAATACGTTTAGTGCAAAGACAATCCAGCCTGTTACGTTTATCAAATTTAGCTTTGGTTGAAGAGGCTAGCCTGCGCAGCTGCGCTCTTTTCTTCGCCACTTACCGTCACATTTGGTGGTGTCAATAGAAATACTTTGGAAGTCACTCTTTCAATGGTTCCGGCATGACCAAAAACTAAACCAGATGCAAAATCAATTAAGCGCTTCCGCTCTGACTCTTCCATATCACTCAAATTCATAATAACCGGATTACCTTCTCGGTAATACTCGCCAATTGCGCGCGCTTCGCTATAAAAGCGAGGAGTGATAGTCACGATTCGATCCATCGTGGCTGGGGTCGCTGTAGGAGCAACGCTCAACTTCGGTGTCGCCGGGCGAGGAGCCTTCACTGCTGGGCGTTCTGCAACTACGGAACTACCATCATCTTCAGTTAGACCAAGGTAATTAGTCATTCTTCTCAGGGCGCTCATGGTCAAATTTTAAGCTTTTGGAGTTCTGGAACCGAGGATTGAACTTCCGATTCGAAGATGTGTCGCACCATATTCGAGGGCAACTCGATAATCACCGCTCATGCCGGCTGAAATAAACCTAGCCTCGGGGGCAAGAACTTGAAGTTTGGAAGATAACTTTGCGAGGAGCTCAAATCCGGGTCTGGGGTCACCAGCCAATGGCGCGATTCCCATTAAGCCAACTAATTGAATTCCCGAAAGCTCCAAAAGCGCCGCCACTGTTTCGGAAAATTGTTCGCTCTCAATTCCACTTCTATTTTCACTTCGATTTGTGGCATCCAGATTTATTTGCAGGAATACGTTCTGTCGTTTCTTGAAATTGAGCGCTGCTTCATGGATTTTCTTGGCATGATCTAAGTTATCTAGGGAGTGTATATAGTCGCTCCAGCTAACAAGTGACTTAATCTTTTTACTCTGCACTCTGCCCTGGAAGTGCCAAATCACATCCTCCGGAAGCTTTGCCGATTTCTCACTGCCTTCCTCGTCCCGATTCTCGCCAAATTCTCGCTCACCTAATCGATATAAGATTTCCACATCCGAAGTTGGAAAAGTCTTAGTGACAACTATCAGATGGATATCCGGCGGAATCTCACCCCTAATCACCTTAAGATTTTCGGAAAGCTCAAGTTGGCGGTTCGTCATAGCCAGATCACTCCTGCTTGTCGGCCAGTAATTCCATCTCGGCGATAAGAGAAGAATCCCGGAGTGTGGGAGACGCAAATATTCGATGTTTTGTAGGTAACTCCAAGTCGGTCAAGCTTGGCGGCAATTGCCAGTGAGACATCGACACATCGCATATCTTCATCACTTCCGGCGCTTGGTGCCACATGTACAAATTCTCGATAACTAGCCAGATCAATTTGGTAGCAGTCTCTACATATTGCCGGCCCTATTTCAGCCAGAACTTCATGCGACGGAATACCAAGTTGGTTAAATTTGTCGAATGCCGCCTCTACCGCCCCCGCTATTAATCCTTTTCTTCCGATGTGAACTGCGGCTATTGCAGTTTCGCTGTACAGCAAAAGCGGTGAACAATCGGCAGTTAAAACGGCTAATGCGATTCCGTTAAGTTCTGTGAAGAGCCCGTCTGCAGTTGGTGGTACTGATACATCTGAAGAATCATCGATGGTAACGATATTAGCGCCATGAACCTGATTCATATAAAAGATTCGGTCTGGCGCAATGCGAATCTCCTTCGATAGCAGCGCCCGATTTTCCAAAACGCAATCCCGATTATCCCCTACATGTAAAGCGAGATTTTTCGAAGCAAAGCGTCCGAGGCTCTTTCCACCGTAACGATTTGTATAGAGTGTATTCGCCATCCCTACTTCATGAAGTCCGGGACATCGATGTCATCTTCAGCAACTAACTCCTCAAATGTAATCCGTCTCCGAGGCGCCGATTCCGGCATCTCCATCGCCACTGAGATTGGATCGTTTGCCGGGATTGGATCGGCATGACCATTTAAGGATGCTGAGGTAAGTACTGGGACCGAAACTCGTTTCGGAATTCCACCTTCAAACCCAGCTGCAATCACAGTCACACGAACTTCATCGCCAAGGGAGTCATCGATAACTGTGCCAAAAATGATGTTGGCATCAGGGTGGGCATATTTTGCGACGAGCTCTGCCGCCTCGCTAATCTCAAAAAGTCCTAAGTCAGAGCCGCCAGCAATTGAAAGTAGCACGCCATGGGCACCTTCAATAGATGCCTCAAGAAGTGGTGAGGAGATTGCTAACTCAGCAGCGCGCGTCGCACGCGCTTCGCCACGTGCCGAACCTATTCCCATTAGTGCAGAGCCCGCACCATCCATAACGCTCTTCACATCGGCGAAATCCAAATTTATTAACCCAGGCGTAGTAATCAGATCGGTTATGCCCTGTACACCTGAGAGCAGAACTTGGTCTGCGGTTCTAAATGCCTCCGGCGCTGAGATAGAACGATCTGAAATCGAGAGTAGCCGATCATTTGGAATGACAATTAAAGTATCAACTTCTTCGCGTAACTCTTCAATGCCAATTTCAGCTTGAGCAGTTCTGCGTTTACCTTCAAAGCTAAATGGCTTAGTAACTACACCGACTGTGAGTGCGCCGACATTCTTCGCAATTCTGGCCACGATTGGAGCGCCACCAGTGCCGGTTCCACCACCTTCACCTGCGGTAACAAAGACCATATCTGAACCACGCAATACTTCTTCAATTTCTTCCGTGTGATCAATCGCAGCTTGTTTTCCAATTTCAGGATTTGCTCCCGCACCAAGACCGCGCGTTAATTTTCTGCCAATATCTAATTTCACATCAGCGTCGCTCATTAGAAGCGCTTGCGCATCCGTATTTATCGCAATGAATTCCACGCCTTTTAATCCAGCATCAATCATTCGATTAACAGCGTTAACGCCGCCGCCACCGATGCCGACGACCTTTATGACCGCCAAATAATTCTGTGGAGTAGCCACGTTTCGCCTCTTCTCTGACCCTAATTCTCAACTTTAGATTTAGGGTTCTCTTTTCTAGTGCGCGCAAAAGTAGGCGCGCATGGGTTAGGTATCAAACACCGACACGAATTATCTAGAAGAAGTTTTTCGGTAGTTATTTTGAAATTGGCGAGAGTGGATTCGATAAATCAAAATCAGTTGCCTGTTGATTCTCTTTCAATGCAAGGAGACGCTCTAAGACTTTAACTTTGAGCCCGATTTCATTGACATCTCCCCAATAAACTTCCAAATTCCGTCCGCCTTGACGAATGCTGGAACTTAAATTGCCTACTTCTGGGACCTGAATTTCAGTTACCTGCCAGGAACTAAGACTCTCTAGGAGTTCTGGAACCAATCGTTTTAGCGCCGAATCATCACGCCCTAACTCAAGGCGCGGCAGCCCTTCCGTTCCGGTGAGCAGCGGGCTCTTCTCAAGCAGCGCTACGGCATCTTTATCGACGTAAATAATGGCGAGATCCTCGGAGAGTAAGGGAACCAACCCGGGACTGGTGCTCCACTTCGGATCCAAGCCAGCCAGGGCAACTTTGGGAACCACTGAAATTGCGACCTTCCCGGAGATCAAGTTTCGCGAAACTTCAATGTGATCAATCCAAGTCAACTGCACTACCGATTTACTCAATTCGCGCCGGTCGATTCGCGCGATCGGTTTATTGATTAGAGATGGAATATCGAGGGTGGCCGCAAATCTTTCGCGTCCCAGTTCGCTCTCATAATTAATTTCAACACTGCTTACCTTAAAAATATTGGTCCAGCCAAAAATGTAGGCAGAACCGGAGAAAGCAATTACTACTACAATTAAGATAATTCTTCGCAAGTTATCGTCTCTGTAAATTTTCTAAAATCAGTGGGGCGAGTGAAGTTACATCTCCAGCTCCTAAGGTAAGTATCAAGTCGCCACTTTTTGCGTTATCGATAACCTGGGAAATGACTTCAGTCATCGAGGGTTCATAGGTCACTTTCGCCGGATCCATGCGGTGCGCAATACCGGCCGAGGTGACACCTGCTATCGGTTGCTCGTCGGCAGGATATATCTCCAACAGATAAGTGTGATCGGCTGCCGAAAGCGCTTCGGCAAATTCTGAGACGAAAACTGCAGTTCTAGAGAAACGATGCGGTTGAAAGATCACAATCACTCGACCAGCGCCGACAAAAGAGCGAGCGGTCTCAAGGGTGGCCCTAATTTCAGTGGGGTGATGTCCGTAATCATCTATCACCGTAACTCCGGAAACCTCACCTCGGATTTCAAATCTTCGACGTGCGCCCGAAAATGAGGCAAGTCCTTCAACTAACTTGTGAAATGGCGCCCCTAACTCCATCCCAACGGCAATCGCGGCCGCGGCATTTAAAAGGTTATGACGACCCGGGATGGCGAGCTTAAGTTCACCTAATACCCGACCATTGAAAGTTAATCGCGCCGTCGAACTCTTGGGGGCCAGATGAATCCGATCTAAGGCTAAATTTGGTGAACCTTGAGTTCCGTATGTGATTACTTTCAGGGCGCGGTTTCTTGGGCGATCTAGCAGTCTGGATGCGCCGGCATCATCGCCACAGATAACTAGATACTCCTGAACTGTCTCGACAAATTCACTGAAAATACGGTCAATATCTGCCAAGGTGGCGAAGTTATCTACATGGTCCAATTCAATGTTGGTGATAATCGCTCCAGCAGGGTGGTAGCTAGTAAAAGATCCATCGGATTCATCTGCTTCCACCACAAAGATATCCCCGGAACCATGATGAGCATTTGTTCCCGAATTTCGAATGGACGCTCCAATAGCAAACGAAGGATCTAACCCACTTCTCTGCAGCGCCACGGTCAGCATAGATGTAGTTGTAGTTTTGCCATGCGTGCCTGCAACGGCAACTGACCGTTTCCCGATTAAAAGAGCAGCGAGCGCCTCAGCTCGTCCAATTACCGGAATTCCAAATTCGATAGCTGCGCGAATCTCTGGATTGCTATCGGCAATTGCGCTGGAGCAAACCACCAGATCTGCGCCAGCTACATTTGATGCGTTATGTCCAAGATGAATTCTAAAATCCAAAGTTCTTAATCCATCTAAAGAAGTCGAGTCATGTAAGTCACTGCCTGAGATGCGCGCGCCACGAGCAGCCATTACTCTGGCAATTCCGCTCATCCCTGAACCACCTATCCCCACAAAGTGAATCTTTAGATTAGCAAGGCCGGCCGCCCAATTCTTATCCATCGGCGGAATCACCTACTGACAACAATCTAGTAGCTACTAACTCTGCGATCCGATTTGCCGATTCCAAATTCTGCTTGGAAATTGGCGCGCCGTGACTTCGCGTAGCGACAATATCTGCCAAGTTATTGGTTAACCAGGCGCCATCAAATTCGGCATTAGAAACCAGTGTGGCATTTCCAGAATTAACCAACTCCATAGCGTTTATCTGTTGTTCGCCATTGCCATGTGGCAGTGGTACCAAAATCGCGAATTTCCCAATGGTAAGTATCTCAGCGCAAGTAACCGCGCCACTTCGAGTGATCAAAATATCTGAGATAGCGTATATTCCAGCCATATCGTCAAAGTAAGGAAGCGGCCGGTAGCCCACAAGCGGTTTCGGTAGTGGATTTCCCAGGCCAACTGCATGAATAATCTGAAGATCTCGCCCAGGGGCGCTTTTCTCATTTTTTTCCATTGAGTTCTTAGCTAAATAGTCCGCGACCGCTTTATTCATATGAGCCGAACCTTGCGATCCGCCAAAGATTGCAACCGTGGGCAGAGCAGGGTCGAATTGATATTTTGCGGCAACAGTCGTTCGTAACCCCGATTCTCCAGTCGCAAGTTTTACAATCGAATCTCTGATCGGAATCCCGGTCACAATTGCTTCGGGCCAATTCTCTTTCACTACCGTGAAATTGATTGCGACGACCTTTGCAAATCTCCTACCTAACCGATTTGCCCAACCTGGTTTGGCGTTCGCCTCATGAACTAGAATTGGAATTGATTTTGCACGTGCGGCTAAATAAGCCGCCCCACTTACATATCCGCCAAAACCAATTAACGCATCAGCCCCAGTGAGAGCTTTACTCACTTGCCGTACCGCAATCAGGTATCGAAATGGAAAGGTCAGGAGGGTAAATGAAATCTTCCGAGGCAGCGCGACCTTGGCAATCGTTATTAATTTGTAGCCTCGCTGCGGTACTAACTTTGACTCTAGTCCGGCCTCAGTGCCAAGGAATTGCAAATCCCAGTCACCAGGCATTCTAGAAATAGCATCCGACACAGCCAGAGCTGGTTCCACGTGACCAGCTGTACCGCCTCCGGCGAAAAGAATTTTCTTCAATTTCCCCTACTTTTTCCGTCGCATTTTAATTTCCTCGGCAACAACCGGATCTCGCCTCAAAACTCCTAAAACATATCCAATGCCAAGGAAGCTAGCGATTAAGGATGAACCACCGTAAGAGATAAAAGGAAGCGTTACACCAACTACCGGCATCATGCTTATAACGCTTCCAATATTCATAATTATTTGAATCGCAAACCAAGATCCAATTCCGACTAATACATATTTATCAAAGAGTTTCGTGGCGCGAAGAGCTACCCGGAAGATTGCAAGAATTAAGAGAGCGTAAAGCGAAAGCACCGCCAAAGTTCCAAGCAGTCCAAGCTCCTCACCAATCACCGAAAAAATGAAATCAGTATGCGCTTCCGGCAGACTTCCCCATTTCTGCTTTCCAGATCCAAGCCCGGTGCCAAAAGCTCCACCAGAAGCTAGCCCCATAATGCTATGGGCCTGTTGCCAGCCCGCACTTTTGTAGTTGGCCTCAGAAAATGGATCCGAAAATGCCGCAAATCTACTGAGGCGAGTTTGATTCGAAGCAACTAATGCCAGAACCGCAAGAGTTGCGACTGCACCTAGAGCCATAAGTTTCTTACTCTCGATTCCGGCTACAAATAAGATTGCCATGAAGATTCCAGCTACAACCATTGCGGTACCTAAATCTCGCCCCAGCAAAATCAATCCCATCACAATTAACATACCTGGAATTAGTTTAGGAATTGGATTTGCGCCATCTGAGAGGTTTCGTATCATTAAAGCGCACCATAAAATCATGGCGAACTTAGCAAATTCGCTCGGTTGTAACGAAAATCCGCCAAATTCAATCCAGTTTGTGTTACCACCGACGCTCTTGCCGATACCTGGAACTTGCGGAAGCAGCAGGAAGAAGATTGATGCAAGCAAGGCCAATCTAGCCTGCGGAGTCCAGAGGCTTTCCTTCAAATTGGTAGCCAACCAAGCCAAGGTTATTGAAATAACCAGATAGAGAACTTGACGAATAGCAATCGCAAAGGAATTACCAGATTCACTTAGCGCGCGAACTGAAGATGCGCTAAGCACCATCACAACTCCAAATGTAGAGAGAATTGAGACCGTCCCTAGAATTATGTAATACGCAGATGCGGGCGTTGCAAATAACGTTTTCTTCATAGTTCTTGTATTTCGCGAGATATTAGCTGGCATGAATTGCCTCCTTAACAGCAGTAGCGAAACTTTCGCCACGATCTGCGTAATCCTTAAATTGATCCATAGAGGCGCAGGCAGGTGCCAGCAGCACGGTATCCCCAGGCTTGGCATCCTTTTGGGCAATCGCTACAACCTCTCTCATTAATTCGATTCCGGATTTATTATTAGCGATTCGAAAGATTGGTATTTGCGGAGCAAACTTGGCCATTGCGGCCGCGATAATCTCGGCATCGCTGCCAATCAAGATGGCAGATTTGATTCTGCCGGCGCAAGAACTAATTAGATTCTCCATATCCGCGCCCTTGGCAAGTCCCCCGGCAATCCAAATTGAGCTAGTAGCCGAGTTGAGCGCAGCGCGGGCCGCATGGGGATTTGTTGCTTTGGAATCATCAACCCACTTGATTCCATCCTTATCGGCTATCAACTCAAGTCTATGTTTATCTAATTTGAATTTTCGAAGGGCCGTGGCAATTGCTGAATATTCTGCGCCACCAATCAATGCCAGCGCAGCTGCGGCCATCGCATTGGAGACATTATGTGGAATTGCCGGATCGATATCGGCAAGTTCGAACAAGACTTCAGCATCACCGGCAGGAAATGCCCTATCAACAATTAGATTTTCAACTAATCCGATCTGACCCATGACTGGCGAATTCAGCGTGTAGGCGATCACAGGTATCGAAACTTTAGTAACTCCGTCTTCAATAGTATGGTCATCTAAATTTGCAATTAATTTCTCGCTCATATCAGCTATTCGAAACTTTGCATCAGCATAGGCTGAGAACGAACCATGCCAATCAATATGGTCTTCTGCAATATTTAAGATCGCTGCGGCACGGAATCTTGCTTCATTGCTCCAGCTCAACTGAAAAGAAGATAGCTCAAGAATGAGCACTGCGGACTCTGAATCCGCGACGCAACCAATCGCAGTATCTCCGACATTCCCACATGCTTTGGCGGAAATTCCACTCTCATTTAGCATCGCTTCACACATCTGCACAGTTGTGGTCTTGCCGTTAGTGCCAGTTAGCGCTAGCCAAATTTGATTTGGGTATACCTCTTCTTTAACTCGCCAAGCCAGATCAATTTCAGAGATTATTGAAATGCCAGCGCTGCGTGCCTCAGAAATTAGAGGATTATCTAATCGCCAACCTGGTGAGACGATGCCAAGACTTTGCCGGGAAAGTTCAATCTGCTTTAGGTCACGCCGAATCTCAACCCCATCACCTTTTTCATCTACCTGGGTAACTCGGGCGCCATGTTTCTTGAGAAAGCGAGCAACGTCGCTTCCGGTTACGCCGGAGCCAAATACCAGCACTTCACTGCCCTGAAGTGATCTCAGAAAACTCATGCGCCAACCCATTGAGCGTAGAAGAGACCTAGTCCGGCTGCGACACAAATACCCGCGACGATCCAGAATCTAATAACAATTGTGACTTCTCCCCAACCAAGAAGTTCAAAGTGATGCTGCAGCGGCGCCATTTTGAAAACCCGCTTACCGCCTGAAATTTTGAAGTAAACCGTTTGAATTATTACCGAGAGTGTAATGATCACAAAAAGTCCGCCCAATGGAAGTAATAGCAAGTCGGTGCGGAGCGTCATCGTCAAACCAGCTAATGCGCCGCCCAGGGCTAGCGCTCCAGTGTCACCCATAAATATCCGTGCTGGCGAGGCATTCCACCAAAGGAATCCTGCGCAAGCTCCGGCAAATGCTGCGGCAACGACTGCCATATCTAAAGGATCTCTAGTTACATAACAATTGCTAACTGTAATTTCACATCGCTGTCCAAATTTCCAAACTCCAATCAAGATAAAAGCTAAGAAAGTCATAATTGCTGCGCCGGTTGCCAACCCATCTAAACCATCTGTGAGGTTAACTCCGTTACTCGTACTCATAACCAAAATTACCGCCCAAATAATTACCATTATCAAACCAAGTTTGATTCCAGTATCCCTGACCGTCGATAGATAAAGGGAGCGAGGCGTATTTCCCACTTCATCAGGAAATTGAGTAGCTAAATATCCAAAGACTCCGGCAATTACGGCCTGACCTAAGAGTTTTTCTCTAGCTCGAAGGCCTAAGGAACGCTGGCGAAAGACCTTTAACCAATCGTCCAAAAATCCCAAAGCGCCGAGTGCAACTACCAAGCCAAAAACCAAAAATGCCGAGACCGAAATTGGTACCTCAGTCACTAAATGTGAAATCAAATACCCAACTATTGAGGCCAGAATTAAGATAAGACCACCCATGGTTGGTGTGCCATGTTTTACTAAGTGGCTCTTTGGGCCATCTTCTCTAACTTGTTGGCCGTAACCTTTTTTGGAGAGAAACCGGATGAACGCGGGGGTCAAAAAGAAACTAAGTAGGAATGCGGTTGCGCCAGCGATCAATATTCCCCTCATTTTTTCTCTCCTTCTTCACCGTCGGTCGCATTTGATTCTGTTCCAAGTTCGCGAGCTTTCAGAAATTCCATCGCAGCTTTAGCCAAGAGATCAAGCGCCTCAGCTCGCGAGCCTTTTATGAGGATCACGTCGCCGGGTTCGATATCGTCAAAGAATGTAATTGCCTCTTTCCAATCGGAAAGTGAAGAAACAAAGGTTTGCTCAGCGGTAACTCCGGTTAAGAATGCAGTATCGCCGATTGCAATTAGATTGTCTATCTCTGCGGAAACTGCAAATTCCCCAACTTCTCTATGAAGGGAACTTGATTCTGCTCCTAATTCATGCATCTTGCCTAGAAATGCCCAGGATCGTCCACCACTTTCCTGGGATAGTTGGCGCAGCGTTTGAATCGCCGCTTTGCAACTTTCTGGATTTGAATTGTAAGAGTCATTTATGAGGGTCACGGAACCAAACTTATGTAGCTCCATCCGCCATTTACTCATCGAAGTATTTTGCGAGAGTTGTTCCGCCACGTTCTTGATATCTAAATTGAGAGCAAGCGCTGCGGTGGCTGCCGCTAATGCATTGGCTATCTGGTGCTCGCCTAAAATTTGAAGTTCAATTCGTTCGCGGCCAGATTCGGCAACTAAATCGAAACTTGCGTAACCTCCCTTAATTTCTATATCCGCTGCTCGGACATCGCAATCAACTCCTTCACCGAAGTGAAGAACTTTTAGAGCTAATCCATCAGCAATCTTGGGGGTAAATTCATCGTAGGTACCAAGCACAGCCGTGGCGCCACTTCGTAATCCGCGAATCAACTCACCTTTTGTGCGGGCGATATTTTCTCGAGAACCAAATTCTCCAAGATGGGCTACGCCTACTTTTAGGACTATTCCGATATCCGGTTGGGCCAACTCGGTAAGTCGTGCGATATCACCTTGATGTCTGGCACCCATCTCCAAGATACAGAACTTGGTATTTGCATCAGACCTCAAAAGAGTAATAGGCACTCCGATATCGTTGTTATACGAGCCGATTGGCGCAATAGTTTTTCCGGCTGAAGCAAGCACTGCGGCAAGTAGGTCTTTTGTGGTGGTCTTGCCTTGTGAACCAGTTATGCCAATTACTTTTAATTGACCTAAATTCGATCTGAGATATTTCGCAAATTTAGAGACCGCTGCAAGCACATCTGGCACTCTTATGTGATCCTCCGGAACGGGTTTAGTCGTGATTGCCAGTGATGCTCCTCTGCTGAAGGCATCAGCTATAAATTCGTGTCCATCTCTAGTTTCACCGGGGAGGGCTATAAATACTTTTCCTGGCTGAATTTCTCGAGAATCAAATTCAAAATCCCCTTCAATGATTTTTTCTGCACTACCCGAATACGTGCCCTCCATAATCTCAGCAATTTCACTAACTTTCATCGGAATCATGCGATACCAGCCGCCTGGAGAATTTCTTCCCGGTCGTTAAATGGAATCTTCTTTCCATTAACTTCTTGTCCAATCTCGTGTCCCTTGCCAAGAACTATCACAAGATCACTTGGCTGAGCAATTTCCATAGCCCTTCGGATCGCGATTCTTCGATCCAAAATTATTTCACTATCTGCTCTTAACTTAAGTCCGTTTGTCATCTCTTCCAATATCGCTGCCGGAGATTCGCTTCTTGGATTATCACTTGTAAAAATGGCGACGTCGCATCCATTATTTAAAGCGCTACCCATCGGCGCGCGTTTCGTTCGATCTCGATCGCCACCGCAACCAAGTACTCCGATGATTCGCTTTGGGCCAACGCTTCTCACTGCTTCTAGAACTCTAGTTACAGCATCCGGAGTGTGGGCATAGTCGATATAAGTCAAGCAAGGTTCCGTCGTGACAAGTTCTAATCGACCAGGAGCGCCAGTTAATCTTGGTAATGATTCTGCAACGATTTTGGGATCGATTCCAGCGCCAACTGCCATAGCAACTGCAAGAAGTAAATTTTCTAAATTGTATTTGCCGAGCAGGTTTGTCTCACCTTTAATGACTAAATTTGATGGTCCGAGAATTTGAATCAACTTTTTGGCGCCCATTTCTTGAACTAGATTGAGCTTCCAATCTCCAGTTGCGCTTAAGGATAATTGCTCAGCGGGTATTTGGATTTCATTGATAAGTCGAGCTCCGTATTCATTATCTATATTTACATAGCCACGCCCGGCATAACTCTCGGTAAAGAGCGAGCGCTTGGCAGCAAAGTAATTCTCCATACTTTTGTGATAGTCCAGATGATCTTGCGAGAGATTGGTAAAGCCAGCAGCAACGAAATGCAGCCCGGCCACCCGATGTTGCGCAAGTGCATGGCTACTAACTTCAATGGCGACATGGCTAACTGACGACTCTTTCATCTTTGCCAAAATATTGACTAGTTCGTCAGCTGCCGGGGTGGTATGTGTGGCTGAAAATTTCTCACCTGCGATCTCGATTGCCACCGTTCCAATGATTCCAGAGCGGATTCCGGCAGCTTGAAAAATCTGGGTTAAGAGGAAAGTAGTAGTTGTTTTGCCATTAGTTCCGGTCACTCCAAATAGCGATAAATTTTCCAACGGGTTACCAAAGAACCAATCGCATAGTGGGATTGAAATATCAGCCTGATTTACTAAAGAAAGGGTTGCGATGCGATTCTTGGAAGCAGCACTTCCAATTTCATCTGTTAGAACTGCAGCCGCTCCGTTGGAAATAGCTTCTTCGAGAAAATCAATGCCATGCCTACTCTCACCCGGTAGCGCTAGAAAGAGGTCGCCTGGTTCAATAGAACGAGAGTTGCTGCAAATTCCAGTTATCTTGGTAGAGCCAATGCTTGATTCAAATTTAAGGCCGAGAAACTCCGCAACCTCAGAGAGAGTTCGCGAATGAGACCCAGTTGGCCGAATCATGAGGTTTGCTTCGCTAATTCTCGTTCATTTAGCGGATAAGTATTAGCTTTTAATGTTGATGGGGCGATTCGTTGGTCACGAAGCACAAAGCCCATCACCTCGCGAAATACCGGGCCGCCCAAGTAACCTCCGTAATAAACGCCCTTCGGATCTTGAATGGTAACGCTTACTACATATCTCGGTGATTCAGCAGGTGCAAAACCTATAAAGGAAGAGGTATACCCTCGATAGCAGCCGCACGAATCATCAACTCGCCTTGCCGTTCCAGTTTTTCCAGCAACTCGATAACCAGTAACAGCAGCTTCCGGCGCCGTTCCAGAACTTGAGACCACGCTCTCCATCATGAGGCGAAGTTGACTTGCAGTATTAGCGCTAATTATGCGCTCTTGCTTGGAATTTTCATTTTTGTTAAAACGTCCACCGGCATCTGTGGTGCCTGAGATGAAGGTCGGAGTAACTCGAACTCCACCATTTGCAATTGTTGCGAATACCGAAGTTGCCTGCATAGCAGTAAGCGAATATCCCTGGCCGAAAGCCACTGTTGGAGCGGTGGTACCAGACCATTTTGAGACATCCAGTAATTTTCCAGATTCTTCACCAGGAAGTCCCGAGCCAGTTGAATTTGCGATTCCAAACTTAATCAAGTAATCATGAAGTTTTTCATGAGAGAGCAGTTCGCCAACTTTTATAGATGCCACGTTGCTGGATTGTGCTAGTGCTCCAGTTAGAGTGAGACGAAGGACTGGGTGTGGATCGTGATCGTGAAATACCTTGTCGTATCTCTTTATTTTGTCAGGCACGGTCAAAACGGTCTCTGGAGTTACTTTCCCCTCCTCCATCGCTGCTGCAAATGTGATTATCTTTCCGGTTGACCCCGGTTCATAAACTTCTTGCACCGAAGGGTTCTGCCAGCGTTTTGGATCTACACCTTTGGTTCGACCTGGTTCAAAAGTTGGAAAGGTTGCATGGGCCAGAATCGCTCCTGTTGCTGGATCCATGACGATGACAGTTCCAGATTGTGCCTTGGCCTTCACCACCGCCTTTTGAATCTCACGTTGCGCCACCCATTGCACATCTCGATCGATGGTTAGCCGGATTGAATCGCCGCGCTTCTCTTCAATCGTTATCTTCTGGGTACCGGGAATTATCGTTCCGGCCGCATTTGCATATGTGTACTCGCCATCCGTTCCTGCCAGCGTCGAGTTCTTTGAATATTCAAGTCCAGCAGCGCCAGAGCCAGATTGGTTTACAAATCCGATTACCGCGGCCGCTAATTCACCTTGCGGATACTCGCGAGCATAAATGCGTTCTGCAAAGAAACCCGCCAACTCATTGGCATACCCGCCCGGCTGATCGGCCAACTGCTGGTTGTAAATGGTTATAGCTTCTTGAAGCTTTCGCCAAGTTGCGGGCTGCACGCTCTGGCTGATTACTACGTAGCGGCGATTGCCAATTAATTTTGACTCAAGGAATTTCTTATCCATATTCAGGATGGGCGCCGCAATTTCAGAGAGCTTACTCGGAAAGTCAACGATTGCCTGGTCAACCAGAATTCGATATGCCGTAACGCTTCTCGCAAACTCAACTCCGTTGATATCTGTGATTGAGCCTCTTGGGGCAAGAATTAAAGATTTCTTAGCCAACTCCATATCGGCTTTACTTGCATATCCAGCGGCACGAACTGTTTGCACGTCAACCAGACGAATCGAGAAAGTCACCAGCATTACTAATGAAATAGCTACCAAATAACGAATCCGGCGCTCCATCAATCCTTCTGCCACCTAGCCACCTACTTTCGGCAAGGTTGCTGGTTCCAATTCGATAAATTTTATTTTGTTGCTCTGGATCATTCCTAGCGCAGCGGCCTTTCTAGCTAAATTGGCTGGATCTGATTGGTCAGCTATTGCGCGGAGCGCTGCCTCGCGTTCTTCATTAAGTTGAATCGATTCCAATTTCAAGTCGCGAATCCTCACCGCGTCATTACCTAGCAAGATATTGATACCAAGCAACCCGAGCAACCCTGCGATTAAGATCGCCCCGATTACCGAATAGAAAATTCGATCGCTCGCTTTTTCTCCCGCAACCGGACGAAGTTCCGGAACTAATTTCAGGAACGCCTTAGTCGATTTCTCAATCGCAACTCGGCCCGAGCGTTCGACGGGAGCAAAAATTGAGAGCGCCATTAGACCGCCACTCTTTCAATGGCGCGCAACCGAACCGATTGCGATCGCGGATTAGCGGCCAACTCAGTCGCATCGGCTTGCTCGCTGCCGCTAAACACCAGGCGAAATTTCGCTCGGTGTTCCGCCATTTCAATTGGTAAGCCAAGTGGAGATTTTGATTTCGTTGCTTCAGCGAAAACTTGTTTAACGATGCGATCTTCAAGAGATTGAAATGACATCACGACGATTCGGCCGTGCAATTCGATGACATCGAGCGCCTTGGGAAGTGCCCGTTTAAGTATTTCTAATTCTTGATTTACCTCAATACGGATTGCTTGAAAAGTCCGTTTGGCAGGGTTGCCGCCAATTCGCCTCGCCGGTGCTGGAATGCTTGCTTTAACGATTTCCGCAAGATCTGTAGTGCTCTCCAGTTTGCCCGCGGCTCGTGCTTTAACGATGTTTTCGGCGATCCGGTTAGCAAATCTTTCTTCGCCATATTCGCGAATAACTCGAGCCAGGTCTGCTTTTGAATAATTCATAAGTATTGTGGCCGCAGAAACCGAATCGGTCTTATTCATTCTCATATCAAGTGGCGCTCGAGTTGAATATGAGAAGCCACGTTCGGAGTCATCGATTTGCATTGATGAAATTCCGAGGTCAAACAGGATGCCTGCAACGCCAGCAATTCCAAGCTCGGCCAAAATCGCTGGAATATCGGCATAAATCGCATGAATTAAAGTGACCCGAGATTTAAAATCTGAGAGCGTTGTCCGGGATTTTTCAAGTGCTACTTGATCACGATCAATTCCAATCAACTTAATGTTTGGAAATTTCTCAAGTAAGGCCTTTGCATGTCCGCCTAGTCCAACCGTGGCATCAACCACTACTGCATCGGATCGGTTCTCTAAAGCAGGGGCCAGAAGTGCAACGCAACGATCTCGCATTACCGGCTTATGCTCTAGTTTTTCGTTCATCGTATTTACCCAGGTTCCCCTCTCTTCTGGTCACCGCCGGCCGACGGATGCTGGGGGTCGAGCGGCACCGGGGAAGTGGCGCCGCTCGGGTTGAAGGTCGGCGGTGGCCAGAAAAGAGGGAGTTCTCAGAACAGTCCGGGGAACACCTCCTCCGAAACTTCTGCGAAACCTTTCTCACGATCTTTGAGATAGCTCTTCCAAGATTTCGAATCCCAAATTTCAACTCGAGTATTTGCACCGATAACAACGCAGTCGCGATCTAAGTTGGCGTATTCGCGCAATCCATTAGGAATCATGACTCGACCTTGCTTGTCCGGAATTTCATCGTGGGCACCGGCAAACATCACGCGCATGTAATCGCGCGCTGCTTTCTGCGTTACCGGGGCTTGTCGCAATTGCTCAGTGATACGAGCAAATTCATTACTTGGAAAAACATAGAGACATCGCTCTTGGCCTTTGGTGATAACTAAGCCACTTGCCAATTCATCGCGGAATTTGGCGGGAAGAATCAACCGCCCTTTTTCATCAAGTCGGGGTTCATGGGTGCCCAAAAACATTAGAGAACCTCCCCTTAAGCTAGCGAGACCCCCGTCCCACTAAATCCCCACTTTACTCCCTTTTACTCCATTTTCAACCACCCTCCTCCATTTCGATAGCAATTCTGGGCATAAAAAAAGCCCGCCTAGGCGGGCTTAATAGCTGAAAAAAAACTACTCCGGATTTCTACGATCCCATCGCTCTTCAAACCGGGCGCTCCATTTGGGGGTGGCTTTTGGGGTTTGGGAGCGCAGCGCCAAACCACCCAAATTGGAGAGCGCTAAAACAGAGCCGCCCAGGGCGATGGCAAAGCCGAAAATTCCTAGGAGCGGAGTTTTCCCAACCAAGCCGGCGAGCAGGACAAATAGGCCGGCAACTACAAGAAGAAAGCCGACTACGGCTCTCGAACGGTTGGGGGTCTTCCCTTTAAAAGTTGAGATAAGCCTTGGATCGTCAGCGGCCAGCGCCTCTTCCATTTCGGCAAGAAGTCGCTTTTCGTGGTCAGATAACGGCATAGCGCGGACAATAGTAGAAGTGGGATTTCCGCGAAAGTCGAATCCGACTTTAAGTTCACTGTGAGTCATCTTCGATAAGCCTGGCTGGCTTCACCGAGCCCTGGCCGAATCGGGTAATCGCCTGGTCGATAGCTCCTTGGGCTTCACGCCAACCTCGCTCGCGACCACCTAGCTCAAGCTGTTCAACCGAACCCGCTTCGTCGATTAATTGCTCTAACCCAATTCCTAGTAGGCGAATTCGTGAGCCAGTTAAGTGCAGTGAGCGAAATAGTTCTCTGGTGATTTCAAAAACTTCGTGCATGCCATTGATTGGTAAATTCAAAGTCTTGGATTTTGTTAAATTAGTGAAATCACTAAATCGAACCTTTAATGAAATAGTTCGAGCCCGCAAATTTCGATTTCTAAGTCTATGTGTCACGCGTTCGGAGAGACGAAGAAGTTCGCGTTCGATTTCTTCAAGATCTTGGAGATCGTAAGAAAAAGTTTCAGCTGCGCTAATACTCTTCTCTGGAGCGTCGACAACCACTTCACGAAAATCTCGCCCCCAAGAAAGCTCGAAAAGAGCCTCCCCGGCTGACTCCCCCAAGGCCCGCTTCAGTGTTTCTAGCGGGGTATTTGCAATATCTCCGACTGTTCTAAGCCCAAGCCGCTTTAACTCCTCGCCAGTTTTAGGTCCAACTCCCCAAAGTTCATTTACTGGTAACGGATGCAAAAAAGTGAGAACTCGCTCGTTGGGAATTTCGAGCATGCCATTTGGCTTACATCTCCCGGAGGCTAATTTGGCGATAAATTTCGAGGAGGCAATTCCGACCGAACATGTGATCTGTTCGTTGGCGCTAACTTTCTCGCGAATCTTTACTGCAATATCCCGGCCACTTCCAAAAATGCGGAGCGCACCGCTCACATCTAGAAAAGCTTCATCTAACGAGAGCGGCTCTACATAAGGCGTAAATTGAAAGAAAATTTCCATCACTCTCCGAGATACTTCAGAGTATCGATCGTGGTCTGGAGGTATGAAGATCGCTGTTGGCGCCATGCGCTGCGCCTGGACTACTGGCATTGCGGCTCTGATGCCAAATTTTCGAGCTAGGTAGTTGGCTGATAAGACAACTCCCCTGGCGCCAGCCCCGACTACGAGTGGCTTGCCCTTATGTTCTGGGTAATCTAATTCGGAGACCGAGGCGAAGAAGGCATCCATATCTACATGGAGAATTGTGGATTCTTCACGGTTCATATCGTTCATAAGGTGGCCAGGTTACGCCACTGACTGTAAGCGCTAAATAGATCCCATGCTCCGGTAGCCCGTAACGAAATTCCAAGTGGGCCAGTGCGCCTAATTACACCCCGCACTAATAACAGAGAGGAACTTCTTATTATTTTTGCGTACTTTTCTTGAGCATCTTCAAAAAAACTAGCGTCATTACATCCATAGCCATCATCTAAAGTAAGAAACATAACTCGTTTCCCAGAGCGAATTGGAGGGGTCTGTAGCGCCACTTTTACGCCGGCTACTAACACTTCACTCTTTGATCGGTGTTGGCGAAGCTGGTCGGAACGGACTGCGCCAATCGTATTTAGAAATTCTGAGTAGAACTCAACCATGTGGTGAGACACATCCATATTTAGATAAGTAATTTCATTTGCAACAAGCTCATCTCTACGTAAATCAGGTAGTCCAGTTTTTGCTAAGGCCGGAGTGAGATCAAATGTGAGTTGAGCGCCAGAAATACTAGTTTTTTGGGCGGAACGAGACCAGCGATATAAATCATTTAAGTGAAGTAGTAGGTCGCGACGATTTAATTTTCCACCATAAAGTGAGTCGAAGGCCCCCACCATAAGTAGAGCCTCCGTAGTTGGCCTGCTAACTATCGATCGGTCTACAAAATCTGGAAGATCTAAAAAGGGTCTAGCGTGAATTATTGAGTCAATTTCTTTATCTGTAATTCCGGATAGATCTTTGAGAGATATTCGAATCGCACCCGAATCGACCCGATAGGTTCGATCAGATAGGTTCACATCTAGAGGCGCAATCGCCACCCCGCATCTTCTAGCTTCGTCTAGCATCAACCGCTTCGGATACATCCCAGGTTCATGGGTAAGAATTCCGGCGAAAAAAGCTGCTGGGTAGTGGGTTTTTAACCAAGCAGATTGATATGTGGGTAAAGCAAAGGCCGCTGCATGGGCTTTACAGAAACCAAATGATGCAAAGGCTCGGAGCACATCCCAGATCTCGGTAATTACTTCCAATGAATAGCCTAACTTTGTTGCTGCTGGAAAGAACCAATCGCATACAGCTTGTTGACCTTCGCGATCCCCGAGCGCGCGCCGCATCTCATCGGCCTGAGCTAATGAGATACCAGTCATTCGCGCGATAATCTCGATTACCTGTTCGTGAAATACAACCACTCCTTCGGTATCACGAAGAATCGGAGCTAAGTCTGGGTGGATTATTGAGCGAGGTTTCCAGCCTTGGCGGGCATTTAAGAAAGGCGTGATCATGTCGCTCTTCATCGGCCCCGGACGGAAGAGTGAGATATCAATTATCAAATCTGTAAAAGTTTCTGGGGCAAATTTTCCGACTAATTCACGCTGACCGGGGCTTTCAATCTGGAATAAACCTAAAGTATTAGTTGAACGGATTAATTCGAAGGTAGGTTTATCGTCAAGTGGGATTGAGTCGATATTAATTTCTTTTGATTCGACTCGCTCTATCTCTTTTACGGCATAAGCAAGACTTGATTGCATACGAACTCCAAGTATGTCTAGTTTTAATAAACCAATTGCCTCTACATCATCTTTATCCCAAGGAAGCATTGGGTAGCCGCTAGCATTTTTCTCTATCGGGGCTCGGTCATAGAGGGTAATATCAGAAAGCACTACTGCGCATGGGTGCATAGCTAGATTCCTAGGAAGTCCATCTAATCTCTGGGCAAGTTCAATTGCCATCTGCCAAATTGAGGAAGTCAGATTTAAGTTCTGTAACTCAGGTAATTCAGTAAGTGATCTATTGATATTGCGGGCTCTTATATGAGGTAGCGATTTTGCTACTAAATCAACTTCCATCGGAGGAAGCGATAACGCAGCTCCAACATCACGAATTGCATGCCTTGCTCTATATGTATCGAACATAGCAACAGTTGCGGTCCGCTCTTTATAGTTAGCAAATACCTGGTCATAAATCTCAAGTCGGCGAGCAGATTCGACGTCTATATCTATATCTGGAAGCGCATTTCGCAGCGGCGAACAGAAGCGCTCCATTAGCAACCCCAGTGAGAGCGGCTCGACTCCAGATATCCCAAGCAGATGACAGATTAGCGAGCCGGCGCCACTGCCGCGGGCCGCGACCCTTATCCCACTTGTTTTGGCCCTCTCGGTTATATCCGCGACCGTTAGAAAGTAAGACTCGTAGCCAAGTTGTTTAACAATCTCTAACTCTTTATCAAGTCTGGTTAGAACTTCCGTCAACTTCTGTTGAGAAACCATTGGATATCTATTAGAAATTCCAGCCTGAGTACGCTCTCGAAGTATTCGGGCTAGATCTACCTGATTCTTTGCGCCAGATAAGGCTGGTTCTGGGAGTCGGATCGCGCCGACTCCTATGTCATCTGATGGCGATAACTGAGCTGACTGTGCCCACTCATCTGTAGTTCTAATTAATTTTCTTCCGTCGCGATCGCCAGCAGCTCTTGCGATAACTTCAGCTAGCTGGAACATATCTTCGCTACTTTTAAGAAACGCCTCAGCATTCTTACGTTCTATTACATTTTTATGTAGCGGAAGGAGATTTCTAGATGCATCCAGAATATCTGAGATAGGAGCATCAACGCGCTCTCTCATTCTCACAGCATTAGTTAATACCGCTGGAATCTCATTTAAGCGAGCAAATCCGAGCATACGGGCTGCGTGGGCGGTAGATTTAGGCCCTGATTTTTCTAGGTGAGATACGCATTCGATTGCTTGTGATTTAAAAATATCTCTAGTTTTATTAAATATTGTTAACGCTTCATCTTCTCGATGTAGAGCAATTGACTTACTTATCTCTGAGTTAGGTCCAAAAAGTGCCAATATATCCTTGGCGTATTCGTTATTTTCTTCAAAAATTTGTTGGGTAGCAATACCAGATTTTTTTATCGCAGTAACAAGCCGTACTAAGGATCTCCAATTCCCTGGAGTTGCAAGCAAGGTAACCCGAGTTTTGCTTTCATACTCAACATCTACCCCAATAATTGGTGCAATGGAATTTGTCTTACAGCTAATTGCAAACTTGATGGCGCCTGCCAAGGTGTCTCGATCAGTTAGGGCGATTGAGTTCATGCCAAGCGCCACGGCTCGCGCAACTATTTCTTCTGGAGAACTCGTTCCGTACTTAAATGAGTAGCCGCTGGCTAGGTGTAGGTGGGTAAAGTGCATCAAGCTGGTCTAGATGTGGGGCGAATCCGCCAAATTGGATTTGCTGGATCGATTATCTCTTCGCGCTCAATTTCAAAGGTGGTAATCGCTCCAAGTGGAGCTGCCTCTACCCGCCAGAGAATTCGGGAACCATCATCTGGTCGGTAGCAACCATCGCTGGCTCGATTCCACCACGCCCCTGATTCCCGCCATGAAGAGAGCACGGCGTGGATGCGAAACCGTCTACCGCGAAAGGTAAATTCAATCGGTTCGCCACCGGATAGATAGATATTTGGCTGTTCGAACATTTGTTCGAACCTTAGCGAGAGCTACTGACTGCCTGCAACCCCTCGCGTGTCTTCTCTCGAAATTAGTTGAATCTTCAATTACTTCACCTATACTTTTCAGACCTACAAACGGGTTCACCAAATCGAAAGGGAGAAATGGATATCGTCTTAATCATTGGTCGCGTGCTCTTTGCGCTGATCTTCATTAACTCTGGAATCTCACACCTAACTAAGTTGCAGGCCATGACTGGCTACGCACAATTCAAAAAGGTGCCAGCACCTAAGTTATCTGTAATCGTGACCGGATTGATGCTAGTCATCGGCGGCCTCTATGTTGCACTTGGCGTTTATGCCGATCTTGGCGCAGCGCTACTTGCAGTCTTTCTAGTGCTAGCAGCCTTCAAGATGCATGATTTCTGGACCGTCCAAGATCCACAGACTAAACAGAATGAGACGATTGCTTTCTTCAAGGATCTCTCACTCGCTGGCGCGGCTCTAATCATCTTCGTAATGGTTGGTAGTGGTGTCGATTTTGGCCCAAGCATTACTGGTGGATTCTTTAACCTGTAATTCATAGTTAATTTAAAGATACCGGCCCGGCTAGCAATACCCGGGCCGGTATCTTTATGTAATGGAAATTCTGCTTGCCGCAATCTGTGGCGCGGGCATCGGTCTAATACTTGGGTTAGTAGGAGCAGGTGGTTCCATGATTGCTGTCCCTATGCTCATTTATTTATTTAATTTTTCACCCGTGCAGGCAACTACGGCATCGCTCTTAATTGTTTTTATTGGCGCTGCCTCTGGAGTCACTTCAAAATTTAAGAGTGGCGATGTGCTAATACGAGATGGGCTAGTCATTTGGTTCTTTGGTTTAACAACAAATTTTGCAGGAGCATATTTTCTTCCAAAGCTCCCAGAAACTGTGATTTTGACGGGATTCTCGTTAATTCTGATAAGTGCGGGAGCATCGATGTTGCTCAAGCCAGTTTCTCAGAGCCAAGAGCGGCGTATGTCTATTCTTGCGCTGGTACTTCTTTCGTTGCTGATTGGCGCAATGACTGGACTATTTGGAATTGGTGGTGGGTTTGTCGCGATTCCAATTCTGGTTCTCTTTTATAACGTGGCCCCAGCAAAGGCTGCCGGTACCTCATTATTCATAATCATGATCAATACATTGACTGGTTTTTTTGCCCACTATCGTCATTGGGATGAAGTGCCTTGGTCCGTGCCTGCAACTATCGCGATGGCAGCTCTCTTAGTTAGCAGATTTGCAGCGCAGCAAAGCCGTCGATTTGAGGCAAAAGTCCTGAAGAACTGGTTTGCCGCCACCGTTTTTGCGATTGCCGTTTTCACGCTCTTGGAAACCTGGACTTAGTATTTGAATATGGACGGGGTTCTCGAGAAGTCGGCGGTCAGGAGAGCTCAAGGTGCGATGCAGGAATTGAAGATGCCAGGTGAAATAAAAATTTTGGCCGAGAGCGCTCGAACCGCCCAAGATGCCGCCAACGCACTAGGAATCGAAGTTGGCCAAATAGCCTCGTCACTTGTCTTTACAGTTCCATCAGGTGATCCAATTCTTGTAATCACTTCCGGTCGCCATCGAGTTAATACCGATTTGGTTGCCGGTCTGATTGAGGTTGATTCGCTAGCCAGGGCAGATGCTGATTTCGTTAAAGACTATTCGGGATATTCCGTCGGTGGCGTGGCCCCTATCGGATGGCTCAAGCCAGCAAAACATATAGTTATTGATAAAGCTCTTGCCGATTACGAAGTTGTATGGGCAGCTGCTGGCCATCCCCATGCCGTCTTTCCAACTTCTTTTGCCGAGTTAGTGAGAGTTACCGCCGGTAGAGCTGAGATGGTTGGCGACTGATGCAACGACTGAGCCACACCATTGAAGGCAATGGGCCAGCGCTTCTTTTGATACACGGCATGGGTTCGGCCAAAACCGCTTGGAAGCCGGTGCAGAAAGAGTTAAGCAATTATTTTAAAGTCATCACGGTTGATTTACCTGGACACGGTGAGACTCCCTATCAAACCGGTATGGCTATGGATCCCAACAATCTCGCACGATACGTATTACGAGAAATGCATGAATTAGGGATAGAAAAGTTTGATGTTTGTGGAAACTCGCTTGGCGGTTGGGTTGCGCTCGAACTTGCATGCCTGGCGCCGACTCAAGTCAACTCGGTTATTGGATTAGCGCCTGCTGGCCTATGGCTCCATCCTTACAATGTGAGATACCCAGCTACTGCGCTAGCTCAATTTCTCGCCAAATACACCGGAAAAATTGCGCCAACTGCGCTCCGTTACGCCTGGGCGCGGGCTCTTGGATTTTGGGATGTAAGTCCAAGATGGCACGAGTTTTCCTATGAACTTTGTTTAGATGCGGTTGAAGCCATGGCGCGAGCCGATGGTTATTACCCGGCGTGGGATGGCATGTTAATGAAACGTTTCGACGGAAAAATTTCTAGCGAGATACCTGTAACAATAATTTTTGGCGATAGTGACCGAACACTTCCCGCAACTAATTGCCAAGAGAGATCGGTGGCACCAGCTCACGCTAACTGGATCGTATTTCCGGAGACTGGTCATGCGCCAATGTGGGATTCACCAGCCGATGTGATATCTGCAATCCGTCAAACGGCTCGAGTTTGATCGTGATAACTCGTATTTACTTCTGGAGAATTTCAAATCGCGATCGCCTGTGGGCAGTTATGCGAATGTGGCTAGACCGAAAGGAATTAAAATCCAATCCAGCGATTTCATTTTGGAAATTATTGGGAACTGGGAAAGGGCTCACTTTTACACCTCGAGATGCCGATCCGACTCGTTGGGGCCTATTAATTAATATTGATGAAAACTCATTAACTAAATTTGAAGCGTCACCTCTAATTCAACGATGGAATCGCAAATCACAGTCAAAGTTTTCTGCATCGTTACAGTGCATCTCGGTCCACGGAAGTTGGTCTGGCAAAACTCCATTTAGAAATGAAGTTGATCCTCGGAATTGGCAGGGCAAGGTTGCTGCTATAACTCGAGCTCGCATTAAATTCCGAAAGAATTTGGTCTTTTGGCGCGCGGTGCCGCCAGTTACAGAAAGTTTGCTAGCAGCGCCTGGTTTGATTAGAGCAATTGGAATCGGAGAAGCGCCAGTTGGGCTTCAAGGCACATTTTCCCTTTGGTCTGATCCCCTCTCGGTTAGCACCTTCGCCTATCGAGGCGCTGCGCACCAGGAAGCGATAACGGCGACTGCCCGAGAGAAGTGGTATGCCGAGGAGCTTTTTGGAAGATTTGCAGTTGTAACCGCCGAAGGTGAGTTCTAGGTTATCTAGGGCAGACTTGTCCCATGTCAATCCGTAATTTCCGCCCTCCGCGTGATTTACGGCGCCGCATCACTCCTCTTCAAAGCGCTTTATCAATTTCAGTTCTCACGGTCGCAATTTTCTTGCAGATTTCTTATCCGCTACTTGAAGGTGAAGCGCTGCGACTCGTCACTCTCGCCTTTGTGTATTGGGCCGCAGGCGCCATGTTGCTACATGCTCTCTTTGCCTACCGATTCAAGTTTGCCTTTCGATTTCTTTTAATCACATTTTGCTACGCATTAGCGGTAGAGCAGATTGGATTTAGAACTACATGGCCATTTGGAGCTTATGAATATTCCGGCACTTTGGGATATCAAATTTATGGCGTGCCTCTAGTAGTTCCTTTTGCTTGGATTATGATGGCTTATCCCATCTTTATTGCAGCGCGCAGAATCGCACCGAGTTGGGTATTCCTAATTGGGGGCTATGGCTTGATGTCGTGGGATCTTTTTCTCGATCCCCTAATGGTCTCGGCCGGTAGATGGACGTGGGAAATTACTGGTCGCACGGTTCCATTCCAACCAGAAATTCCACTTTCCAACACCTTGGGGTGGTTCTTAACTGGCATGGGGTTGATGGCTATTTTGGACCGCTTCTTACAGAAAGAACGGCGCTCAACTGGAATAAGTAGAGCCATTCCAGAAATATTTCTGTTTTGGAGTTGGATCAGTGGAATAGTTGGAAATATCTTTTTCTTCGAACAAACTGGAGTTGCCATTTTGGGCGGTAGCGCGCTCGGTTTGATTGTCGTTTGGTATTTCCTATCCGTGAAATTCGGACGTAGTGATTGATGGTCCCAACGTTACTTGCCATAGTTTCAACTACTTTGGCAATTTGGATGTTGCTGACTACAATTCTCAATTCCGTAACAATTCGCCGACTGAAAAACCTAGATCAAAACCTAATCACAAATAATATTTCTGCAAGAGTTTCAATCCTGATACCGATGCGCAACGAAGCATTAAATGCCAAGGCATCCGCAGAAAGTGCGTTAGCCCAAAGATTACTTGGTAACTTTGAAGTTCTAGTGCGAAATGATCAATCGAATGATGATACGGGGCTAATTCTAAATAGGATTAAGGATTCACGCCTTTCCATTCAATCTGGCGATGAATTGCCGGCCGGTTGGCTTGGAAAGAATTACGCGTTAGACCGATTAGTTGCCGCTGCGACTGGAGATTACTTGGTCTTTCTCGATGCTGATGTCAGGCTTGAGAAGTCAGCGATAGCATCTTCGATTGCTCTTATGGAAAGTCTCCAATTAGATTACATATCTCCATATCCAAAGCAATTGGTCAATGATTTGGGGAGCGGCATTGTTCAACCATTACTGCAATGGTCTTGGTTCGCCACTCTTCCGGTCCGATTGACTGAGCGAAGCTTGCGCGGTTCAACCGTAGTTGCAAACGGCCAATTCTTTATAGTACGAAGAGATGCCTATTTAGTTTGCGGCGGACATGCAAAAATCAAGAATGAAGTTATCGAAGATATTGAATTGGCTAGATTATTGCGCGGATCCGGCTATTTCGGAACGGTGGTTGATGGTTCGAGGATTGCAACTTGTCTCATGTATCAAAACTTTGTCGACTTGTTGAACGGATACTCTAAATCGCAATGGCGCGCCTTCGGAAATCCATTTCAGACACTTTCAATAGTGGCACTGCTATTTATCTCGTCGATATATCCAGCGATATTCGCAGCTCAAGGTGAGATCTGGGCATTGTGGAGTTACCTAGCGCTTGTGTGTTCAAGATTCATCACAGCACAGAAGACCGATTCGGTGCGCTGGAGCTCCCTTTTCCATCCAATTTCTGCATTAATTTGGATTAGCTTGATATTCAGATCCTGGAACTTAAAACGACTAGGCAAATTGAATTGGCGAGGTCGAATGTTATGAGCCACCAGCGCGTGAGTAAGAATCCCAAAAAAGTAGTTGTGATTGGTGCTGGCATGGCGGGGTTGGCCTGCGCCACCCGGCTGGCCAAGTTGGGTCATGACGTTAGGGTTTTTGAATCTAGTGGCCAAGTGGGCGGCAAGTGTCGAACCGTATGGATAGAAGGATTTGGCTTTGACATCGGACCATCACTACTCACATTACCTGCGGTTTATCGAGATTTATTTTTAAAAACGGGCGGTCCCCATGGATTAATTAAGGATTTAACCCCAGTTGATCCGGCATTCTCATATCGCTTTGCTGATGGTCAGGCGCTAGATTTTCCAAATCTTTCGCGCAACGGTGTCGTACATGCAATCAGCGAGGCGCTTGGTCTGGAGCAGGGTGAAATTTGGCAACAAATTCTCAAGCGGGCGGAATTGATGTGGGATGCCGCAAGGGAGGATTTCATTGAAGGTGAGTTGCGAGGACTAATTCCTTTAATACGACGAAAAGGTCTAATTCGCGATATCAAAACTATTGCTCCTTGGCGTTCGCTTAGATCGCTAACTCAACAAGAAGGCGCCGCACCCGAACTCACAAAAATCATAGATAGATATGCGACTTATACCGGTTCCGATCCGAGGAAAGCCCCAGCAGTCTTACTTACGATTGCATTCGTCGAAGAAGCGTTTGGCGCGTGGCATATTAAAGGCGGCTTAGGTCGCCTGCCACTCGCGCTCGCAGAAAGACTGGCAGCTCTTGGCGGAAAAATCTTCTTAAATCAATCAGTAACAAATATTTTAGTTGAAAATGGGAATGCCAGAGGTGTGACGTTATCTAATGGTGAAAAGATTGATGCCGATATCGTTGTTTCAAATGTCGATTCACAAATTCTTTACAAGAAGCTTCTCCCAAAATCGGTCGCCCGTAAAACTCGACCCGAAAGACGCTCGATTTCCCGAACTACACCATCCTTCTCAGGATTCTCGCTTTTACTGGCCTTAGATGGAACCTCGAATGTAAATCACCATACTGTGTTATTCCCGAAGAACTACGATGCAGAATTTGATGCGATTTTCGATGACGAAAAGCCGCCTGAAGATCCCACGATTTATATCTGTAACCCAAAAGATTCTTCCATGGTCCCTAACCAAGATTGTGAATCTTGGTTTGTTCTCGTAAACGCTCCGTTACATCGACCTGGAACTGGATTTGATTGGAATACGCCAGGCGTAAAAGAGAGTTATGCTGAATTAGTTCTATCTAAAATCGAAGCTCGGGGCATATCGGTGCGTAATCGTATAAAGTTTATGAAGATTCGCACCCCCGCAGACTTGGAGAGTGAAACCCAAGCGCCAGGCGGATCCATCTACGGGCCATCAAGTAATGGGCCGCGCTCTGCCTTCAACAGGGCTAAGAATCGATCTTCGATAAAAAATCTTTACTGCGTTGGAGGTTCAGCGCACCCCGGAGGCGGGTTACCTCTTGTGGGTATTAGCGCTGAGATCGTTGCAAATGCGATTGTAGAGCAAGAAAGAGTTTAGTAGCGCTAGCCAGTTGCAGGATTGCTAAGAACCAAGCGCTTAATAGAAAAATATCTATCGAATCAATGCCGATTGTACGTACCACTAACGCAATAAATATAACCGAAGCCCTAACTGGGCGTTCTGACCAAGTCACGAGAACAATTTCCTCAAATCCAAAGCTAGCGAATCGAGCTCTCATGTATTCCTGAAGATATGTGGCAATCCAAATGGTAAGAATCAACTCAATCGGAGCACCCATCAGGTAGAACCCAAGAAACCAGAAACTTTCTACGATTCGATCTGCTACCGCATCAAGTAGCGCTCCAAAATTTGAAGTTCGACCAGTAAAAATGGCTAACGAACCATCGATACCATCGAGCAAGAGCGAAATTACAAGCAGTAGCATCGCCCAGTTTGAGCTGGCAAAGATGGCAAATAGCGCCCCAGTAGCAATCGATAAATACGAAAGCGTATTTGGAGTTATGCGAGCTGCGGCAAGGGGATTAACGATCCGGAAACTGATAGTTAACCAGGCTCTTACAACTCCAGAAACTTTCGCGCCTCCATGAATACCGCTCCATTTCAAGAAGAATTCTTCTAATCTCATCGAAGGCCGATCGCTTGAACAATCTGCATAGTCGCGGCTGCGGAGTTCATCGTATAAAAATGTAGGCCAGGTACTTCTAACTTAAGCAGGGCTTCACACAATTCCACAGCGATTTCAATACCAATTTGCTTGACTCGATCTGGATTCTCAGCAAAGGGAAGTATGCGTTCCGTTATTGATTGAGGTATCTCGGCCCCGATTAGTTGTGCCATTCGATCTAGTTGCTTGAAATTAGTGATGGGCAAAATACCGGGAATTATTGGAAGTTTAGAACCAGCTGCGCGAAGCGCATCTCTCAACTTCACATATCGGTCAATCGAAAAGAAGAATTGGGTGGTCGCAAAACTCGCGCCCCGGCGTTCCTTTTCTAGCAAAACTGCGACATCCTGCTCGAGCGTCTTAGAGGCAGGATGAATATCTGGAAACGCAGCTACTCCAACTTCAAATCCCATCGCCACAGCAAGTGAGACGAGCTCATCGGAATGATTGAAGCCCCCAGGAGTAGTTACCCAGTTGGCCCGCGGTCCGCCCTCTGGATCTCCTCGTAGCGCAAGAATGCTCTTAATTCCGTACTTCCGATATGAATCTAAAGTTTCGGTTAGTTCATCTTTAGTTGCGCCAACGCAAGTAAGGTGAGCAACCGTTGAAATCCCAGTTCTACTAGTTATTTCACCGGTAACTCGAATGGTCCGATCTCGATTACTTCCCCCAGCTCCGTAAGTTACCGAGACAAAATTCGGATTTAACTGGGAAAGTGTGGCGAGCGCCTCCCAAAGTCGCAGCTCCCCTTCGTTATCTCGAGGTGGGAAAAATTCTGCGGAGAAGGTTGGAGTTGTTGCCATATGAGGTGAGGGTACCGTTATGCCGTGCCAGCTGCCTCGATACCCGCAATCCGAACTGAAATTGAGGATGCATTAAGTAAGTTTGTTGCCAGCAAAGTCGCAGACCTTGCTTTGATTGACGAATTTATTGCTCCAGCCGCTAACACGCTCTCTGGATATATTTTAGAAGGCGGAAAAAGATTCCGTCCGGTCTTTGCATATCTTGGATATCTCGGAGCCGGTGGTCAAGCTGGTCGACCAATTGCAAAAGCCGTAGCCGCGCTAGAACTAGTTCACGTATGCGCTCTTATTCACGATGATCTAATGGATGGATCAGATACAAGGAGAAATCAACCATCAATACATCGAAGTTTTGAGAAAGTTCACAAGGAAGAAAATATGAAAGGAGATGGGGCAAGATTTGGTGCAGCGGCAGCAATCCTGCTTGGCGATTTGGCTTTAGCTTGGAGCGATGCCTTAATTTATGAGGCCGGTAGTGAGGCTGCGCTATTGAATACGGCGCTACCTCTCTTCTATGAGATGCGACAAGAATTAATGGCCGGCCAATATCTGGATGTGCTCGAAGGAGTTCGAAGTGAATCAAATAGAGTTCGCTCCTCCAAAATTGCTAAATTAAAATCTGGAAAATACTCCATTGAAAGACCGTTGCAATTTGGCGCGGCGCTGGCAGGATCTGATCTAGAACTCCTTGAGGATTTTTCAAAATTTGGCCTGCCTCTTGGCGAGGCTTTTCAATTACGTGACGATGTGCTTGGGGTCTTTGGCGAGCCCGCAATTACTGGCAAACCAAGTGGCGATGACATTAAAGAGGGCAAGCGAACCCTACTAATTGCTTTAACCCTAGAGCGATGTAATAAATCTGATCAGGAAATCATTGAAGCCGCGCTCGGTGACAGAACTCTCACTGAAGCCCAACTCCTGCAGGTTCAAGATGTGATTTCAAGATGCGGTGCACTTGATCAATGCGAGAGAATGATCACTGAACTTTTCGATAACGCAGTTTCGGCACTGAATAATTCAGACTGTAACGGCGATATCAAGAAGTTACTAATCGATATGGCGCTTGCCGCAACTCAACGGGAGAAATAAGAAGTCAAATGCGTACTGTCACGGGTCCCACCGAAAAAGTAGTTGTTGTCGGTGCTGGTCTGGCTGGCCTAAGTGCGGCAATCAGACTTCTTGGCGCGGGTCGGGATGTAACAATTTTGGAGCGCGAATCAGTTCCCGGCGGTCGCAACGGCTTACTCTCGAAATCTGGATATTCCTTTGATACCGGACCGACCGTTTTAACTATGCCCTCTTTAATTGAAGATGTAATGGCTTCGGTTGGTGAGAATTTAAGTGATTGGTTGACTCTAATTCCGCTCCGTCCACTCTATCGAGCCTTTTATAGTGATGGCTCAACTTTGGATGTGCATTCAGATACCAAAGAGATGGAAGCTGAAATTGCAAGAGTAATCGGCGGCAATGAAGCAGCCGGTTACCGCAAATATGTTGATTTTGTTACTAAATTGTATAGATATGAGATGAATGATTTTATCGATAAAAATATTGATTCACCATTTGATTTACTAACTCCGAATTTAGCTCGACTGATTGCCGTAGGTGGATTTAGAAGATTGGCGCCAAAAGTTGCACAATTTCTGAAGGATCCCAGAACACAACGTATCTATTCATTCCAAGCCATGTACGCCGGAGTTTCACCGCAACAAGCTCTCGCAATTTACGCAGTTATTGCTTATATGGATGCGGTAAATGGAGTTTACTTTCCAAAGGGCGGCATGCATGCAGTTCCGCGCGCGCTCGCCGCAATTGCTGCAAAACATGGCGCAAAAATTCACTATAACTCTAAAGTAGTTAGGTTAGAGAAGCGCGGAAACCGAGTAACTTCTGCAATAACTGAAGATGGATCGAGATACGAATGTGATGTAGCCATTCTCAATCCTGATCTTCCTGTGGCATACTCGGAATTATTAGAAAAGCCACTTCGCCGAATAAAGAAATTAGATTATTCACCATCTTGTGCAGTTCTCCTGGTTGGTTCCAGTAAGAAGTACTCTCATATTGCTCACCACAATATCCACTTTGGAGATTCCTGGGATGGTGTGTTTGAAGAGCTAATCAATAAAAAGCAACTAATGAGCGATCCGAGTCTTTTAGTAACGGTACCGAGCCATGACGATAAGACTTTAGCTCCAATAGATCGAGAGAGTTACTACGTTCTTTTCCCAACGCCAAACTTAAGCGCAGATATTGATTGGCGTCTCGAAGGTCCTCGATATCGCGATGAAATGGTGCGGACCTTGGAGAAACGAGGATATTCCGGATTTGGTGAGGCGATCGAAGTTGAACATTTAACAACTCCGCTGGATTGGGAAGAGATGGGTATGGCGATGGGGGCGCCGTTTGCGAGCGCTCACACCTTCACTCAAACCGGTCCATTCCGCCCAAATAATTTAGCTCGCGGATTTGAGAATGTGGTCTTTACTGGAAGTGGAACTCAACCGGGGGTTGGTGTTCCTATGGTTATCATCTCTGGCAAGTTAGCCGCTGAGCGTGTCCTCGGTGCCCGACGTGGATGAATTGACCGCTGCTGGAATTCTTGATCCCAAACTCCGAAACTCATATCTTGCCTGCAAGAAACTCAATTCTCAACATGGAAAAACTTATTACTTAGCAACGCTCTTACTTCCTAAATCCCGCCGTCCATTTGTGCACGCGCTTTATGGTTTTGCTAGGTATGCCGACGAAATTGTTGATGCCATAGATGAAAATCTCACACCAGCATCACGTCGCAAGGAGCTGGAGCAGTGGAGTTGGAAAATGCTTCAGGACATAAATAATGGCGGCAGTGATCATGAAATAGGAATGGCTTTGGTAGATACGGTAAGACGCTTTGACATTCCAATCGCATACTTCGAAGCCTTTCTCCACTCTATGGCGATGGATTTGGAGATTCAAGAATATGAATCCTTTACATCGTTGATGGAGTATGTCTATGGTTCGGCAGCAGTGATTGGGCTGCAGATGCTGCCAATTTTGGGGTACGACAAGAATTACGCCGCACAAACCATGAGCGCCGCAGAGAACCTGGGGATTGCTTTTCAACTTGCTAACTTCATACGTGATGTCGGAGAAGATCTTGAGCGTGGGCGAATTTATCTTCCCATGGATGAATTGAAGCAATTTGGTGTTTCCCGGAAACAACTTGAACAGCGAGAATTAACAGAATCGATAAGAGATGCGTTGAAATTCCAAATTAGTAGAGTTAGAAATCTTCGAACTAAGGCTGATTTAGGAATCAAGTACTTAGACAAAGTTGCGCAACCATGTATTGAAGCCGCAAGTGAACTTTACTGCGGAATTGTGGATGAAGTAGAAAAGATTGATTTTCAAGTATTTTCCAAACGCGCAAAAACTTCGACGGCACGCCGCTTAAAAGTTGCGGTACCTGCTTGGGCAAAGGCAGTTGCCGCCCGCTAATCTCGTTCAATCCCTCGTTTACCCCAGTAGATCCAGAGGCACATAGTCAGCGTGACCATTGAATAACCAAAAAGTAAATCTTCTACAGGAGCTGCCGCCACTCTAAAGCCGATTATTGTTGCTTCATCATAAGTCAAAATTCCTCTTGAGGTGAGCCACCAATTTGTAATTAGTTGAAAAAACAAAATGATGGAGTAAGCGGTCCAATAACCGCGCCTTGTAATCAAGTTAGTCCGAAATACAAATAAGTCTGCGAGAACCACAAGGATCACTGAAGATAAAGCCAATTGGGTATAAGTCATAACTCGTCACCAAATCTCCAATGGCGGCGTTGCGTTCTAACTGCCTCAATTGTCAGCAATGCTGCGAGAGGAACCACAAAAAAGAAAAGAAATTCCTCTATCGGAATTTCACTTGGCCCAAATATTCCAACAACTTGATTTTTATCGAACCACCAATGTCTATTGGTGACTGCGTAATAATCCCAAATAAGAAAAATAATCGCTGTGGGAAGAATAGATAAGGCCACCCGTTTTATCCTTCGAATAACACCAACCTTAAGAAATATTTCTAACCAGATTGAGCCAACTAAAGTAAAAATCAACATTGCGAAGTAAGAGAATTTCAACACACCTTATGCTAACCTTCTGAGCAATCGGGAGCCAACAGTTGGCTGAGAGGACCTTAGGGTCGACCGTCAGACCAGCTCGATAATGCGAACTGGAAAGGAGAACGATGTTTATCGTATTTGATGCCTGGGGCTATGACGTTACAATCTTAGAACTCTTATCAGTTTTAACTTCCCTCATTGCCGTTTTTTTAGGCGCGCGAGGTACTCGAAAAGCTTGGCCCTGGTGGATTCTAAGTAGCGCTCTCTACGGAATCTTTTTTCTTCAAGTTGATCTTTTTGCTAGTTCAATTCTGCAATTGGTCTTTATTGCGGCCGCAATTTGGGGGCTGGTTGGCTGGAAACCGTCTGGAGTACAGCCTAGATACATGACCTCCATAGAGAGAATTCTCTGGATTACTTCGCTGATTGGCATTTGGGTAATTACCGCTCCCCTATTGTCACAAATTGGCGCTGCGGCTTCTTGGCCCGATTCATTTCTTCTAGTCTCTAGCGCAGTAGCTCAATTCGTAATGGTCTTACAGCGAAATGAGACTTGGGTTCTTTGGTTCATAATTGACGCCTTTGGTACCTGGCATTATTTTCGTCAAGATTTAGTTTTTACTGGACTGCTCTACTTAATATTCACTCTGATAGCGCTATACGGATTAGTTCAATGGATAAAGAAAACTAAATGATAAATTCCCTAGAGACTTTAATTGCGCAGATTCTCAAGACGCCACCTAGATTTATGAATTCATATTTAATCGCAATTGATGGTCCAGCGGGTGCTGGCAAGTCGACTCTTGCCCGACGAATTGCGGCAAATTGGCCAACTGGTAATTCTTCAATAGTCGGTATGGATGATTTATACGATGGTTGGGATAATGCTCTAACCGAACAGTTAACTCACACTCTTGAGATCCAGATACTCAAGCCGCTCACAATCGGGAAGCCGGCAAGTTTCCGTAGCTATGACTGGCTATCGTCTCAATTTGGAGAATTTAAAGAGATTCCAAAGGCTTCCATTTACATATTTGAGGGTGTGGGCAGCGGCCAGCGCATCTCAAGAAAATATCTAGATCAACTTATTTGGATCGACATTGATCAAGAAGTTGGTCTGCAACGAGTCTTACAGCGAGATGGCGATTATTTGGAAGCGGAAATGCGAATCTGGCAGATGAGAGAACAGTCGCATTTTGCAGTGGAAAACACTCGAGATTGTGCCACCTTCCGCTTCGATGGGAGTCTATTCATCTAAAATCGCACCGTGTCCGATATGACAGGCGAAGTGATAGATGGCCGATATAAGTTAAATCGGATTGTTGCCTCTGGGGGCATGGCGACCATTTATGCAGCTACCGACCTTCGCTTAGATCGACTCATCGCCGTAAAGATAATGCATCCTCATCTCGCGCAAGATGAAAAATTTGTAGAACGCTTTATTCGCGAGGCAAAAGCGGCCGCCGCCCTCTCTCATCCAAATATTGTTTCTGTTCTTGACCAAGGTTGGAATCAAGGTGGTACGCCTTGCGTGTTCATAGTCATGGAACTTGTTGAAGGTGCAACGTTGCGAGATTACATGTATGAGCAAGGTAAATCATCAGTGGCAAATGCACTACAACTGATTACTCCGGTGGCGAGCGCGCTGGCTGCTGCGCATCGACTTGGAATCGTACATCGCGATATAAAGCCTGAGAATATTTTGGTTTCGAATGAGGGCCGTATCAAAATTGCCGACTTTGGTCTGGCTCGTGGCGCATTACTTGGTAGCACTATGACCGCTGAATCAAGCGTAATTCTGGGGAGCGTCTCTTATCTTTCTCCCGAACAAGTTCAGCGCGGTGTCGCAGATTCACGGAGCGATATCTATTCTCTTGGAATAGTCTTATTTGAGTTATTGACAGGCCAGAAGCCCTATCAAGGTGAAGACCCAGTACAAATCGCAATTCGACATGTAAATGAACGAGTACCGGCTCCATCAACTTTAGAGCCAACTATTCCGGCAGAAATCGATGATTTAGTGCTCAGAGCCACCGACATCAACCCAGACTTGCGTCCAAGAGACGGGGGCGCGCTAATGGACGAATTGCGAAGCCTCTCTGAAAAAATCGATCCAAGAAAACGACAATTGAGTCTAGAGCTAGATCTTCCACCTACTCCCCTACGCGACCCTATTAAAGATCGGGAGCGAAAGAAAAAAAATCGAACTTCAATTACGACTCCGAAAGAGAGTGTGGCGACGATTATGCGAGAGAAAACTGGAAAAACGAAGAAAGTTTCATCTCGGATTCGGAGGAATAGACGGGTAGCGCTCTTTCTCTTAGCTGCTTTGATTGGTATTGGTTGGTATGCGCTCGGTCCTGGTTCGAAGATTGTAGTTCCATCGCTCGCCGGATCTAACGTAAAAGAAGCAAAGGTGGTGCTTGATAATCTCGGACTTTCATTAAAAGTAGGTTCAGAAGAATTTAGTGAAGATATTCCCGAGGGCAAGATCATCAAATCTGACCCGGCAGGCGGCGGTCGAGTCGCCGAGGGTGGTGAAGTGACTGTTTTTCTCTCAAAAGGAAAGGAACGAATCGACATACCAAATTTGGTTGGGCTCACGCCAGAGGCTGCTCAAGCAAAACTTAAAGAAAGTAGCCTTGCAACAAGTGAAATAACCGAGGAATTCTCAAGCGATGTTACCGCAGGTCTTGTAATTCGCTCAAATCCAATTGCGGGCGAAAGAGTGAAACGCGACTCGAACGTATCGTTAGTAATTTCAAAAGGAATCGAGAGGCTTGAACTCTTAAATTATCAAGGGAAAAGTGGTGAACAGGCTTTAACTGAACTTTCTGAAGCTGGCTTTGAAGTGAACACGAAGTATGTCTTCAGTGAGGATCTCCCTGCTGGCGCTGTTGTTGCACAAAATCCAACAACTGGGGAGGCCGAAAAAGGCAGCAAAATCACCTTGCTTGTCTCTAAAGGTACCGAATTTGTCTTTATCCCAAATGTATTTGCCCTTAGTGAAACCAAAGCAGTCACCGCTTTGGAAGATTTGAATTTAAGGGTATCGATTAAGAAAGTTGGAAATAAGAAAGATAAATTAGTAACCAATATCTCGCCTAAAGTCGGCACCAAAGTAAAACGAGGTTCAAAAGTTACGATAACTGTAGGGTGAGCCAGTGAAAAAGCCACGAATCGGAGCTCACGTCCCAACCTCAGGAGGAATGGCAAAACGCTCGATTGAATACGCGACCACAATTAAAGCCGAAGCTATCCAGGTATTTGCCTCTAACCCGCGCGGCTGGGCTATGCCCGAACCTAATCCGCAAGCCGACAGTAAATTTCGAGAGTTGGCAGAACAACTCGATATTGAGACTTATGTACATGCGCCTTTCTTAATAAACCTTGGCTCACCTACTCAGAGCACCTATGAAAATTCACTTGCCTCAACTGCTTATTCGTTAAAACGTGGCGCTGAAATTGGCGCAAAGGGAGTGGTAATTCATACTGGTTCTGCAGTTGATGAAAATCATGTCGCCAAAGCTTGGCGCCAAATTGCCAAGGGTGTAACGCCAATTCTCAAAAAGTTGAAGCCGGATGATCCCTGGTTATTACTTGAACCCACCGCAGGACAGGGCCAATCACTTGTTCGAAAACTTGAGGATTTGAATAACTATTTTGAAGCTCTGGAATGGCATCCAAAAGTCGGAGTCTGTTTAGATACCTGCCATGTTTATGCGGCTGGCCATGATATAAAAACTAAAGGCGGTATGAAAAAGACCATCGATCTATTAGTTGAAATTGTCGGAGTTGAGCGAATTCAACTGATTCACGCAAATGACTCTATGGATGTACTTGGCTCCTTGAAAGATCGCCATCAAAATTTAGGTGAAGGTGAGATTGGCAAGCAGCCCTTTGCAGAACTACTTGAGCATCCAGCAATTTCAAATGCACCGTTGATTTTGGAAACGCCTGGTGAAGAGCCAGAGCACGGAAGCGAAGTAGCGCTCTTAAAGAAGTTACGAAAATGATGATTCTGCTAGCGCCTTGGGCGCTTCTGTTAGTGGCTGCCGTTTGGGGACTTTCCTTTGTCTGGATGAAAGATATTCTCGATCAACAAGATGTGTACAGCTTTTTATTCTGTCGATTCTTAGTTGCATCCGCAATTATGTTTATCGCAAGGCCGACGCTCTTTACCAAGTTCAACAAGAAGTTAGCGGCTCGAGGGGGTCTCGCTGGATTAGCTCTGGGTACCGGCTACATTTTCCAAACGCTTGGATTAGAGCGAACCACGCCAGCAATTACAGGTTTCGTTACCGGTCTTTATGTAGTGTTCACTCCTCTAATCGCGCTAATTTTCTTTCACGATCGAATAACTTGGTTAGCTTGGTTTTATATTGGAGTCGCTACAGTTGGCCTCGGAGTTCTCTCAATCTCAGGCTGGAAAATTGGTCTAGGTGAATTTTTCGTTCTAGTTTCAGCGATACTTTTTGCAATACATATAATTTTCTTAAGTAGATGGAGCAAAGATTTCGACACTTATCTATTAACTTTTGCGCAGCTCTTCACCTGTTCCTTAGTTGCCGGGGTCCCAGCTTTCATTTCCGGATTTACTCCTCCACCAGATCAACAAACCTGGAGCGTTGTACTTTTTACGGCAATCTTCGCAACTTTCCTAGCTTTCATCGTCCAAACTTGGTCGCAGGCGCGCATTTCCGCAGTCAAGGTTGCCGTCATTTTGACCATGGAGGTTGTCTTCGCCGCGCTCTTCTCGGTTGCATTAGGAGCGGAACCTTTGACGCTACGAATGCTTGTGGGCGGATCTTTGATTTTGATTGCAATGGTGATGATTGTGCAGCCTAGAGTTTCGCCACCGAAAGATGGAATACTCCAAGCATGATTGTTGACCTTCGTTCCGACACCGTGACTCGCCCATCTGCGGCAATGCGAGCAGCCATCGCGAATGCAGAAGTTGGCGATGACGTTTATGGTGATGACCCAACTGTAAATCTCTTGGAAGAAAAGGTCGCCGAAATCTTTGGCAAAGAGGCAGCGGTATTTACACCAACCGGATCGCTTGCAAATCAGCTAGGTATCCGCACCCTGGTAAGGCCGGGTGAAGAATTGATTTGTGAAACCTACTCTCATATTGTCAGAGCCGAACTTGGCGCAGCCGCAACCTTTAGTGGAATTACAACTCGGACTTGGACTGATCCATTCGGGCAATTCTCTGCACAGCGTGCCATAGAAATTGCTCGACCTGATTCTGGCCCTTATTTAGTCTCAACTACTGCAGCTGCTATTGAAAATACTCACAATTTTGGTGGCGGCACCGTTCAAAGTATTGAAGAAATTACAGTCTTAAAAGATTGGGCAGATAAAGCAGGGATCAAATTACATCTAGATGGTGCACGAATTTGGAATGCTCATATAGCAAGCGGCATACCGTTATCTACATATGGAAATCTCTTTGAAACTATCAGCGTCTGTCTCTCTAAAGGTCTCGGAGCCCCAATCGGCTCGCTGATGGTTTCCACCAAGGAACGAGTGGCCCAAGCTCGAGTTTGGCGCAAGCGTTATGGCGGCGGAATGCGCCAGGTTGGAATTATTGCTGCCGCAGGTTTATATGCCATAGAAAACAATCTCCAACGGCTAGCTTCAGATCACAAACGAGCTAAGCAACTAGCGCAAATATGTCACGAAGTTGCACCACAAGTTGTTGACCCCGCTCGGGTAGTAACGAACATTGTCGGTTTAGAACTCTCCGGTTCGAGATTTTCCGCAACTGAATTTGCCGCACAAGCTCGGGCTGAAGGAGTTTGGATGGGCGCATTGGGTCCAACATACGTCCGAATGGTCACACATTTAGATATCGATGATGCGGCAATTGAATTTGCTGGGGACGTGCTTAAGAAATTACTTGAGCGCGCCTTCGTGTCTTAGCAACCAATCTTTTGTCTTCAATCCATATGCGTAATTCCCAAGTCCACCACCAGTTTTGACGATTCGATGGCAAGGAACTACCAGCGCAATTAAGTTTCGAGCGCACGCGCTCCCGGCGGCGCGCACTGCATCGGGCGAGCCAGCTCGTTTCGCTAAATCAGCGTAAGAAATCACCTTCCCGGGGACTACTTTTCGCATGGCACGCCATGCAGATTGAGAGAACTTCTCTCCCGGCTGCCTTACTGAAATTCCGTCTAGGGCCTTCAAGTCGCCATCAAAGTAATCATCAAGTAAATCAGTAATCGCCGTAATCCGCTTTTGTGGGCGAATCGAGTTTGCTTTATCTTGCGAATCGAGGCCAGCAACGAGTTGAGTCAGATCTTTAAAGCCGGCGGCCAATAATTTCTGTTCGTGCGCTATTAGATATAACGTGCCAATCGGTGTTTTGTATGTCGAGGATGCCAGCACTTTCTTACTCTACTAACGTTTTCCATCCCTGAGCATCTCCGCTAAGAGAAAAGCCAGTTCAAGGGATTGGGTGTGATTAAGCCGCGGGTCACAGGCAGACTCGTATCGAGTGGCTAAATCCTCATGCGATATTTCCAGCCCTCCTCCGACACATTCGGTTACATCATCGCCCGTTAATTCGATGTGAATTCCACCGGGATGGGAGCCAAGTTTGTGGTGGACTTCGAAGAAGCCCCTCACCTCATCAATGACATCATCAAAGCTTCTCGTTTTGTAACCAGTCGGCGCCTCATAAGTATTTCCATGCATTGGATCGCAGACCCAAAGAACCTTTCGACCACTCTTATTCACCGCCTCAACAAGTGGCGGGAGCGCGGACCTGATGTTTTTTGCTCCCATTCGAGTGATGAAGGTTAACCGACCTGGTTCTTCATCTGGATTCAAGGTCGCCATCAAAGTAAGAATGTCAGAAGCTGAAGTTTTCGGTCCAAGTTTTACGCCAATTGGATTGCGAATCTTCTTAGCAAAATCAATATGGGCACCATCTAATTGGCGGGTTCGTTCACCAATCCATAAGAAATGTGCTGAGACATCGTAAGGCTGATCGGAACGTGAATCGATTCTCGTTAATGCCTTTTCGTATTCGAGAATTAACGCTTCATGTGATGAATAGAAATCTACAGTTTTAAACTCTTCCGGATTTATCCCAGCAGATCTCATAAAATCCAAAGCTCGCCCGATTTCTTTGGCTAGCGCTTCATATCTTGGGCCAATTTCTGAATCTCGAATAAAACCTTTATTCCACTCATGCACTAGGCGGAGGTCGGCAAAGCCTCCTTGAGTAAATGCGCGCACTAGATTCAGCGTCGCTGATGAAGTGTTGTATACCTTCAATAATCTAGAGGGATCTGAGGTTCGCGCGGTTTTAGTGAACTCCAAATCATTAACCGCATCTCCGCGATAGGCGGGAAGCTCAATCTCACCCCTTCTTTCAACGTCATTGCTTCGAGGTTTAGCAAATTGTCCCGCCATACGACCAACTTTTATCACTGGCATGCTGGCGCCGTACTGGAGAACCGCAGCCATCTGGAGAATTGTTTTTATTCGATTGCGAATCGAATCAGCGGTTGCCGCTGCAAAAGTCTCAGCGCAGTCGCCACCTTGCAACCAGAATGCTTCACCCGATGCGGCTTGGGCAATTTTGGTTTTTAGATTGTCACATTCGCCGGCAAATACCAATGGAGGTAACTTCTTTAATTCACTAACAACTTCATCGAGCTTAGCCCGATCTGGCCAAGCGGGTTGCTGCGCCGCAACACGAGATTCGTCGAAGAGTTTTTCGATGGCGCTAGTCATGGCTTAAGGGTAGAGAGTGAGAGCGCCTTTTCGCTATTGAATTAACCAAAGAAGACTTCGGCTTCAGCGAGCAGCCCTGGGTCGACTGTCTTTAACTTCTCGGTAGCTGAAGCTAGTGGAACTCTTTCAATTCTTGTTCCATGTAGCGCCACCATCTTGCCCCAATCACCTTCGTGTGCCGCGGTAATGGCGTGTATTCCGAATCTTGTTGCTAAGACGCGATCGAATGCCGTAGGTGTTCCACCTCTTTGGATATGTCCCAAAATTGAAGTACGCGCTTCGGTTCCAGTTCGAGATTCAATTTCTTTGGCCAACCACTCCCCGATACCAGAGAGCTTCACATGTCCAAAGGAATCAAGAGAACCATCTTTTGTAACAATCGTGCCGTCCTTTGGAAGAGCACCTTCTGCGACAACAATGATTGGAGCATAAGATTGTTCAAACCGCGATTCAACGTACTTGCAAACCTTTTCAATATCAAAAGGAACTTCAGGAATTAATATGCAAGATGCACCGCCAGCCATTCCTGAGTGAAGCGCAATCCAGCCAGCGTGACGTCCCATTACTTCTACGATGAGCGCCCGATGATGCGACTCTGCGGTTGTGTGGAGCCGATCTATCGCTTCGACTGCGATGTTTACTGCGGTATCAAAGCCAAACGTGTAATCGGTATTGTTTAAATCATTGTCAATTGTCTTTGGAACTCCAATTACCTTAACTCCAAGTGCATCTAACTTAGTAGCAACTCCAAGAGTATCTTCGCCGCCGATTGCAATTAGTGCATCCACATTCATCTTTGCTAAATTCTCTTTTATTCGCTCCACACCATTTTCGATTTTGAATGGATTTGTTCTTGATGATCCAAGAATGGTTCCGCCCCTCGGAAGGATTCCTCGAGTCGCCTTTATATTGAGTGGCATGGTTAGCCCTTCGAGTGGACCTTTCCATCCGTCTCGAAAGCCAATGAACTCATAGCCGTATTCTTTTTCGCCTTTTCGCACCACGGCTCGAATAACCGCATTTAGACCTGGGCAATCTCCACCACCGGTTAGCACGCCAAAACGCATTAGATTTCTCTCCAGCTCCTGATTTATGTGATCATCATCGATCCAGGACGAGATTCTAGCAAGGTCGGACTACTCTTTCAGTGATGGCAAAGACACTTATATATGTCGCACATGACAATCTAAACCGTAGTCGAGGGGCGTTAGCCAATGCGCGTCCTGATAGCCACGCGATTGTCTTGGTTGAAAGTCAACGAATGCTCAAAGGCGCTAGATGGAATCGACAGCGGCTATTCTTTTTATTATCTGCGGCGCGTCATTTTGCTGAGGAACTTAAAGCAGAGGGTTTCGAGGTCTCCTATTTAAAAGCTGAAAATACCGCTAGTGGAATTCTCAGCATTTCTAAGGATTACAAAGAGACCATAGCAACCTCTCCCTCTTCTTATAAATTAGCCGATGCTTTATCCAAAATCGGCGTCAAATTTATTGAGAACGATTTCTTCCTCACGCCTCGTGCTTTATTTAAAGAATGGGCAGATGGTCAGAAATCTCTAAAGATGGAGAATTTCTATCGGTGGCAACGAACCCGACTAAAAATTCTTATGGATGAAGAAAAGCCGCTTGGTGGCAGATGGAACTATGATGACGAAAACCGAGAGCCGCCACCTGAAGATTCATACAAGTGGCCCAGCTATCCATCGCATCAGCGAGACCAAATAGATAAAGAAGTCATTGCGCAACTTGAAGAACTTACTTTAGTTGGTTCATTAGAAGAAACCGTCTGGGGAACTACGCGGGCAGACGCTCTCCAACAACTGGCGCGATTCTTAAGCAAATCTTTTGAAAATTTCGGCCCCTTTGAAGATGCGATGACCACTAAATCTTGGTCTCTTCATCACTCCCTGCTTAGCCCGTATTTAAATCTCGGCTTGATTACTCCAGATGAAGTTATAGACGCAGCTCTGGCTCAATTCGAGAAAACTAAGATACCTATAGCTTCGTGTGAGGGTTTTATAAGACAAATTATCGGATGGCGCGAATACATTAATGGTATCTATTGGTACTTTGGCGAATCTTACCGAGAAGAGAATTCTTTAGGATCTAATCGCCCTTTGTTACCTCTATTTTCGGATTCATCGAAAACCAAAATGAAATGTGTTTCGGAAACAGTCTCTGGAGTAGAAAGGCGAGGCTGGGTTCACCATATCCCTAGATTGATGATCTTAAGCAATCTCGCCGCCCTTTGCGATATTGCACCAAACGAATTACTAATCTGGATGCGCAATAACTTCATCGATGCTGCCGACTGGGTAATGGTTCCAAATGTAATTGGAATGAGTATGCATGCCGATGGCGGAAAGATGTCCACCAAACCCTATGTAGCAGGCGGTGCATACATATCTCGAATGTCCAATTATTGCGCCGACTGTGGGTACAACCCAAAAACTCGCACCGAGGATGATTCCTGCCCATTTACGACGCTTTATTGGCACTATCTCAATAGAAATCGCGAAGTTTTCAAGAAGAATCATCGAATGTTTCAGCAATTGAATGGTTTGAAGAAATTAAAGGATTTAGATGAAACACTCGCCAGGGGTGAGCGGGTAATTAAAGGCTTAGTTGCTGGGAATATTTAAGCCGTTACAACTGAGCCTTTTCCGACTACCACAATTCCATTATCTGAGATGGTGAATCTTGCTTGGTCGAGTTGCGGATCAAAACCAATTGATGCGCCAGGCTCTAAAGTTACATTTTTATCCAAAATGGCATTGCGTACCTTAGCGCCGTCCCCGATTCGTACGGATGGCATCAATACCGAGCCATCGATCACGGCGCCCTTTCCAACATGAACATCGTAAGAAGCGACGGTATTTTTCAATTCGCCACCGGCAATTATTGATCCAGCTCCCACAATCGAATCAAATGCTCGACCATTTTCGGAAAATTTAGCTGGAGGCAGTGATGGTGGATTGGTCAGAATCGGCCAATTACGATTGTATAAATTGAAGATTGGATGAACTGAGACCAAATCCATGTGCGCTTCGTAGTATGTATCAATCGTTCCCACATCTCGCCAATAACCTTTATCTCTAGATGTTTCGCCTGGGACTACGTTATTTGCGAAATCATATGCTTTAGCTAAGCCAGATTTTGTCATGGCAGGAATAATGTTTGAACCTAAATCATGTCTACTATCTAAATCCTGGGAATCGCTAATGAGGGCATCTTCTAGCGCATCTCTTCTGAAAATATAGTTTCCCATCGATACCAATGACCAATCTGGATTACCAGGCATACCCGGAGGGTCTTTTGGCTTTTCATGGAAAGCTTTGATTGTTAGGCCATCGCTTTCAAGTTCAATAACGCCAAATTCGGATGCGGATTGTCGTGGAACTCTAATGGCAGCAACGGTTACGCCAGATCCAGTTTGGAGATGCTGCTGGTACATCTGATCTGGATTCATTCGATACACGTGATCAGCGCCAAACACCAGGATATGTTTTGGGTTCTCATCTTGAATCAAATTGAAGTTCTGGAGAATCGCATCGGCACTTCCCGTATACCAACGCGGTCCAAGGCGCTGTTGTGCCGGAACTGGAGTTACGTAATTCCCTAATAAAGTTGACATGCGCCAAGTCGTAGTTATGTGTCGATCTAACGAATGTGACTTGTACTGAGTGAGCACCGCAATCCTCAAGAAACCTGCATTAACTAAATTTGAAAGTACGAAATCAACTAATCGATAGCTGCCACCAAAAGGTACGGCGGGTTTTGCGCGATCCGCAGTAAGTGGCATAAGTCGCTTACCTTCTCCACCTGCTAGAACAATTCCAAGTGGTAGATCAAGTCGCGCCATGGCATAACGATACTCTTGGTGGGTGGCCCTTGATAATCGCGGGATTTCATCGATAGCGATGGTCACTAGAGAGTGGCCACCGGAGATTTATGGTGGCGCCGGAGTACATGTTTCAAATCTTGTTGCTTCAATCAAAAAGTACTCTGAAATCAAAGTAGATGTTCGATGTTTCGGTCAATCTCGGCAAGATGCGACCGGCTACCAAGTTCCCCAGTATCTAGCAGACCTTAATGGCGCACTTAAATCCATTTTGATTGATATCGACATTGCAACCGATCTAGAAAATGCATCTCTGGTCCATAGCCATACTTGGTATGCAAACTTTGCTGGTTGTTTAGCCTCTGAAATCTTCAATATTCCGCACGTAATTACCTCACATTCGCTGGAACCGCTCCGGCCATGGAAGGCCGAGCAGTTAGGCGGTGGTTACCTGCTTTCAAGTTGGATTGAAAGGCTGGCTTACCGCAAAGCAAATGGCATCATCGCGGTCAGCGATGCTGTCCGAAACGAAATTTTGAGAGCTTATCCAGAAATCTCGAAAGAAAAAGTTATCACGATTAGAAATGGGATTGATACTGAGGTATTTAAGCCAATTCGGAATCTCAACATCTTGCAAAAGTACGAGATACCAGAAACTTATGCGCTTTTTGTGGGCCGCATAACTCGACAAAAGGGTTTGGTGCACCTACTAAGAGCTTGGCAGAAAATGGAAAAGGATAAAGTATTGGTAGTTGCAGCAACCTCTGCAGATGAACCTCAAATAAACCAAGAAGTTTCGCATCTACTAACCGAATTACAGGGTCGTGGTTACAAGATTATCTGGATTAAAGAGATGTTAGCTCAAGCCGAACTTATAAATATCTTGTCTAGCGCAACAGTTTTTCTCTGTCCTTCTATTTATGAACCATTGGGTATCGTAAATCTCGAAGCCATGGCTTGCGAAACTGCAGTGGTTGCTAGTGATGTTGGAGGAATTCCAGAGGTAGTAGTCGACGGGGAAACCGGCATACTTGTTAAATACTCAAACGATGTAAGTAAATTTGAATCACGACTCGCAGAGTCAATATCCAAAGTAATGGGTGACCGAAATCTCGCATCCAAGTTTGGAGAAAATGGTCGAGAGCGAGCGGTAAATGAATTTGGTTGGGATAAGGTGGCGCGTAAGACTATTGATTTCTACGGGAGTTTTTAATGTCAAGACGCGGTTGGTGGCTCTTTGCGCTGATTGGATTTATTTGGGGCGTCCCATATCTATTTATGAAAGTAGCGGTAGCAGAGCTTTCAATTAGCGTCATAGTATTTTCTAGGTTAGCAATTGGCGCCATGTTGCTCATACCGATCGCGATGCATCAAGGAGTCTTGCGAAGCGCCCGTGTACACATGAAATACATTCTCTTCTATGCCGTATTAGAAATGGTTATCCCTTGGACGCTAATAACAAATGCGCAACGCAATCTCTCATCAGGTGTCGTAGCGCTGCTAGTTGCGACGGTGCCAATTTGGGCGACGCTTTTTGCGCATCACACAGGTGATTCAACGGCGGCGCACCGGATAAGAATCTTTGGGATCTCCGTCGGATTGGTGGGAATAATTTTGATTGTTGGAATTGAAAGTCTCTCAGATTTTGGAAATATCTTTGCGTTAATTCAAGTACTGGTTGCAGCAGCGGCCTATGCCTGGGCAACAAATATGATTTCCCGGAAAGTTAAAGGAATTTCTGGCGTAGCTATCAATGGCATCGCAATGACTGCGGCAGCGCTCCTATTCTTACCCGTTTCCGTTGTAAATGCTCCCTCATCTATGCCATCACTTCCGGCAGCTCTCGCCACAATTGGACTAGGCATTTTGTGTAGTGGAATCGCATTCTGGGTCTTCTTTATTGTGCTAGATGAGATTGGACCGGCTCGGGCTTCGCTTGTTGTTTATCCAAACACAGCTGTAGCAGTGCTGCTTGGAATTGTAATACTTGATGAGCCAATTACTTTAGCGATTTTGGTAGGACTGCCGCTAGTTCTAATTGGATCTTATTTCGCAAGTCGAAAACCAGCTAACGCAACTTTTGCTGGTTAGTCTTGAATAAAGCCAAGGCGCTTAAGAGATTTGCTGTCTTGCTGCCAATTTTCCATAACTTTTACATGTAGTGAGAGAAAAACTTGTTTACCTAACATCTTCTCAAGCTCGATACGCGCAGCGCTTCCAATTCGTTTTAAGCTTGAGCCTGACTTTCCTATTAGAATTGCTTTTTGAGAATCCCGTTCCACAATAATTGAAGCGTGGATATCAATCAATGGTCGATCTTGGCGCTCTTGAAATTCATCAATCAAAACCGCAACCGAATGTGGAATCTCGTCTCTTAAATCTGAGATAGCAGACTCACGAATGAGTTCCGCAATTGCAATGTTTTTATCTTGATCTGTTGAAGAATCTTTAGGAAAGAACGCTGGTCCAGGTTCGGCGTACTTTATTAAGAGATCTATAAGTAGTTGAATTTGATCATCCGTAAAAGCTGATAATGGAACGATTTCGTCCCAATCAAATCCCGCTTTTCTTGCTAAATCTTGGGCTGCTAAAAGCTTTTGCGCGATTTCATTCTTGCTGACCATATCAGTCATCGTTACGGCACAAATTCGCTTCAAATTGTTTCTTGCGGTTAACTGTTGGGCGATATATAGATCGCCCGCTCCGATTGCCTCTAGCGAGGGTAGGCATAGGATTGCAATATCGACATCTTGAATATTCAGATCTACTACTTGATTTAAAGTGGTTCCTAAAGCAGTTTTTGCCTTGTGTAACCCTGGGGTATCGATGAAAACTAGTTGGAATTCGGCGCCGCTTAATATTCCTCGAATTGCAAACCGTGTCGTATTTGGGTGGTGTGAAGTTATTGAAATTTTCTTGCCGACTAGTGCATTTAAGAGTGTAGATTTTCCCGTGTTCGGCCTACCTACAATCGATATGAATGCAGACTTATGTGACATCATTTGTGGATTGAAGTGATAACACAAGTACAAAAATAAAAATTCGTAAAATGCCTACTTGCACGGTCCTATTCTAATGCAAGGAAGATCCACTCAACTCTGAACAAGTGGAGGAACTTCTTAGAGAAATTTCGCAATATTGGCATAGCTCTTACGATGAATTGGGCTAACTCCAAGTCTC
>JBJTUU010000038.1:0-3378 GCA_046080845.1 Actinomycetales bacterium
GATTACCAAAATTAGCGAACTAGCGATCAACGCCAAAGTCACTGCAACCGGATTAAAACTTCTGGGATGGCTCTATTCATCAGGCGCAAACCAGAATCCATATAAAATAACGAGAAATCCAAGTAACCAGCTAGCATCGCTCAAACTTGCAAATTGGTAGCTATCGCTCTGGCTCAACCAGAGATAATAGAAATCGCTGAGGGTGTAGATCAGTACACCCACCATTATCAATAAGTTACGAGGCGTTAGATGTTGCAGTAAGACGATGGTCAAAACTGTAAGGAGTAGCACTAGATCGCCAATTGGATAGAGAATTGCAAGAAATACTTCGAATTCACTGCCTTCGATATTTGCGGTAGCCGGTTTTAGCGCAAAGGTAGAGAGCAGAGTTGTACAACTTAAAGCGATAACTAAAGTATCAATTAACTCTAAGGCATAACTCTTTTCTTGGGAGCGAAGCGAGCGGATCAAACCGAAGAGGGCGAATGGATAAAAGGCGCTATAAGAGAGTTCAGAGATAACGGTCATCTCAGTAAAGAAATAAGAGTCGATCGCTGATGTAATTGAGCCAACTGCCCAAGTCATTAGAGCTAAAGCAACGCCGCGACGCCCCCAGCGGTCATTTGGAAGTGGCGAGTTCCAGATAGCACCAACGGTAAAAACCACTATTGAGTTGTAGAGAATAAGTTCACTCCACCAAGTTGGCGGATTGAAGAGTCGAAGAGCTAGATAACTTAAAAGCAAGAGCGCGGGAAATAGCCGAGTGAAACGCACCCTAGAGCGTATCTAGATTCTAAATATTAGATGGGTGAAACTGGTATTGCTTTTTAATTAAAATTAGTGCTAGCGACGTTGTTTCTTCCGGGCGCCCATCCCAAGATTGCGTACTAAATTCCGTGGCGCTACGGAAATTAAGAGATGTAAGAATTTGTACTGCAATCCTGGAACGCTAACGGCCTTTCCAGATTGGGCAGCTTTCCAAGATTTTTCTACAACTTCCCGGGATGTTAGCCACATAAAATCAGGAAGTCCTTTCATATTCATTCGACCGCGTTGATGGAACTCAGTTCTCGTGAAACCTGGGCAGAGCGCATGCACCACCACACCACTACCTTTTAGTTCTGTGTGGAGTGATTCGCTCATCACAGTCAGAAACGATTTTGCGGCGCTGTAGCTGCCACCGGCAATCCAACCGGCGACGCTCGATACATTGATAATTACCCCAGCTTTTCGGGCAACCATTCCCGGTAAGGCCGCGTGCATAAATCGAAGTGGCGCCCGCACTAAAACTTCCAACAAATCATTCTCCGATTGGCGATCGCTCGCAAGGAAACTCTTATTAATTCCGAACCCGGCATTGTTAATTAATACATCAAAGGGACGAGCTTTGTTTTCGATTCGCAGCTCAACTTTTCTAATTCCTTCACTTGTTGCAAGGTCAGCAGTCAAAACCTCAACTGATATGCCGAAGCGATTTGCTAAATCAGTTGCACGTTCAACTAACCGCGCTTTATCGCGCGCCACAATCACAAGGTCGTGGCCGGTTTCTGCTAGAAATTCAGCGTAAGTAGCGCCGATACCCGCGCTCGCTCCAGTCACAAGCGCAAGCGGGCGAGTGGTCACTTTGTGATTCCCACCGTTGCTTCTTCGCGAATATGCCAAGCCGTTCCATATTCTTCAAGTAACTTCAAGAAGGGCTTTGGATCAAACCATTCCGGACCATTAACGCCAAGTGGCTGCCATTCACCACGATGGATTAATTCCATGGCGATAACTGGATTTACTGCGGTCTGCCAGACGACGGCTTGATCGCCATATTCTTTCATCGACCATTCATTATCAATCACGTTATAAATGTAAACAGCTTTTGGTTCACCTTTCTTATCAAGCCCTCTAACTAACGCACCGGCACAGGTCTTACCTTTCATACGTGCACCTAACGTTGCTGGATCGGGAAGTGAAGCGGCTAATAGATCTCGCGGTGCAACTGATACACCTTGCACATCAACATTCTCTTTACGATCCATGCCGAGCATGTTGATAGTTTTTAGGATCTGAATAAATTCCGCGCCAAGTCCATATTTGAAGTTAACTTTCTTGGCATCAATTTTCTGGGGGATTAGTACCACCTCTTCGTGTTCAACGTTTACACATTCAACCGGGCCGATGCCTTCTGGGAAATCGAAAGTCTCTAATTCGCTAAACGGTTCGGTGGTAAACCAGCCACGACCGTCTTCCCAGACCAGAGGCGGGTTTAGGCACTCTTCAATCGTTGTCCAAATTGAGAAAGATGGCGCAAAGTTGGAGCCGGCGACTCGAAGATTGGAGCCATCTAGGATCGTGATTGAGTCGATCCGGCTGAAGAGCTCATCGCTGGCGTACTTAGCGAAGATATCGCTCATGCCCGGCTCAACGCCCATTCCGACTAGGGCATAAATCTTTCGTTCTTCCCAATTCCAGTCGCGGGCAAATTGCTCATCTCCGAGCTTCACACCGGTTTCGCGATGCGGGTAGTGGGGGTGTGGGCGAGATAGCGACATCGCCATATCAATGTAATTTGTATTTTCAATTTCACAGGCCAAGAAAATTGGCATCACAAAGCGCGGATCGACAGCATTGATTACAACATCAGGATCTGCTTTGCGAATTAATTCGCGCAAATCTTCAAGCTCCGCCGCATTTACTTGAGCAGCCGAAAATCTTGGATCTTTAAGACGATGTACGGCATCTTGGGCGCGGGATAAAGTCCGATCAGCGACAACCAACGAAGTTATGAAAGACCTTCGTGCTGCAATGTTTAGTATCGCTCTACCGACGCCACCAGCACCTATTACTAGCGCTTTCATGGTGAAAATCAACTCCAAACGAGATTCGAAACGTATTCTAACGGCGCGTTATTTAATTGGCAATTTCCCGTTGGATTACGCTCATTTATTATTAGATAATTCACAGACAAATGTCCTTGTAGCTCAGTGGATAGAGCAACCGCCTCCTAAGCGGTAGGTCGCCGGTTCAACTCCGGCCAAGGACACAATTAATTTTTATCAGTGATTAATTTGGAATCGCCGTAAGAACTTTGGCGCCCACCAGTTCCAATCGCCAAGCAATCGCATTAGCGCTGGTACTAAGAATGCGCGAACTAATGTGGCATCTAAGAGAATGGCGAATGCGATACCAAAGCCCATCATTTTGATAGAAGTCACGCCGCTAATAATGAAAGCAGCAAAAACCACCGCCAAGATAAAGGCCGCAGCGGTGATGATGCGAGCTGATTTTTGAAGGCCAAGTGCGACTGATTCAATATTTGAATGGCCTGCATCATGTTCTTCCTTAATACGGGATAGCAAGAAAACTTCGTAGTCCATAGATAGCCCGAAT
>JBJTUU010000039.1:0-2758 GCA_046080845.1 Actinomycetales bacterium
CGTTCTTTGCAGTCAACGCATGCCATAGTGATCTTTGGGCGGACATCCGCGCTCTTGCTGGCCATGTTGACTCCTTGATGAATTGTGAACTAACAGGGCGTGAGAATACCCACGCACCTAACTAGATGACAAAACTTGGTAGCGGAGGCGGGATTTGAACCCACGACACAGCGATTATGAGCCGCTTGCTCTACCAGGCTGAGCTACCCCGCCAAGTTTTTCGAGCCCCCCATCGGAATCGAACCGATGACCTTTTCCTTACCATGGAAACGCTCTACCGACTGAGCTAGGGGGGCAAAAGGTTGGTGAAGAATACCGGATTTCAACGCGCTCAATTACTTCGATGGATCAAGCACGATTTTGCCTACCGTCTTACGCGCCAACATATCGCGATGAGCCTGTTGCGCCTCAGATAACGGATAAGTCGCCCCAACAACTGGTTTTAACTTTCCGCTCATAATCATCATAAAAAGATCCATAAATACTTCTTGCATCAACTCTCGTTTTGCCAATGCATTTACCAACCAGAATCCAATTATTGATTGCGACTTTGGCATCAACGCGCCCGGAATAATATTCTCTGGCGCTTTTCGCGAAGCCATTCCATAGAAAACTAATCTGCCAAATGGCGCAAGCGCCGCAAGTGATTGATCAAAGGTCTTTCCTCCAACCATCTCAAGAACGATATCGACTGGCTTATTGTTATTTGCAGCCAATAGCGCGCTCTTTAAATCCGCTTCGTTGGCATCCACCACCACATCAGCGCCGAGCTCTTTACATAATTTCTTCTTATCATCCGAAGAAGTAACGGCAATAACAAAGGCGCCCCACTCTTTCGCCAGCTGGATTGCAACCGAACCAACTCCACCTGCGCCCGCATGAACGACCACGCTCTCGCCTGCTTTTACATGCGCCATCTCCTTTAATATTAAGTACGCAGTCGTTCCCTGGACCATCATCGCTAACGCCGCGCCATCGCTTACCTTCTCAGGTAGTGGAATCACTGTCTTTGGATTAACTAAGGTTTTCTGGCAATAACCACCGGTACTCGCCAACGCTAAAACTCTTGAACCATCCGGCATCTTTCCAACAACTTCCATCCCCGGAATCAACGGCAATTTCTGTTGCGATAGATAAGAATTTTCAGTCTGGTGGGTATCGGCATAGTTAATTCCGATCGCCGTCACATCCAAAACAACTTGGCTACCAACCGGCGCTGGATCGGGTAATTCCAAATACTTCATCACTTCTGGACCACCGAATTCGGTGATCTGGATTGCCTTCAAGGTTTATCCCTTCGTCGATCCGAGCGTCAATCCCGAGACAAACTGACGTTTCAAAATAAAGAAGATAATCAAAGTCGGTAGCGCAGCCATAATCGCACCGGCGGCTAATAAATTGAAATCGGTTACATACTCGCCCTGTAGTCGACCGAGCGCTGAAGTAATTGGACGTTTGTTATCGCTCTTAATCATCACAATCGCCCAGAAGAACTCGTTATAAATCCAAGTTGTCATCAATACCGATAACGCCGCTAACGGTGGGCGTAGCAATGGCAATATAACGCTCCAGTAATGGCGAAATACCGAAGCCCCATCAATCAAAGCCGACTCCGAGATTTCCTTCGGAATCGTCTTCATATATGAGGACATAACGAATGTAGCAAAGCCAACTTGGAGCGAGACGTGCACCAAAATCAATCCTAAGAAGCTGTCATACAACAAATTGCGATTTCCGACTAAATCTCCAAACCAGATATACATCTTAAATAGCGGCGCATAAACAAGCTGTACTGGAAGCAAGTTACCCGCAGTAAACAACAACAAAAGTGAGAGATTGAACTTAAAGCTATATCGAGTCACTACGAAGGCCAACAAAGACCCAAAGAACAAAGTCAAGATAACTGCTGGAATCGCCACAATAAATGAGTTCGATAAATACTCCCAGATATCCATCAATCGATAGGCATCGGCATAATTTCTAAAGTTCAAAGTATCAGGCCGCGAGAAAACACCCTTTTGAATGATGTCGGAATAAGGACGAAGAGAAGTCCAAAAGGTCCAAAGAATTGGCACCATCCACACAATCGCAAATATTCCAATAAATATCGAAATCAAGTTATCTTTAATCTTCTGGCGATTGCGATACTTCTTACTCTGGACGATATGGCTCATTTGAGATCCTCCCTAAAGACGGTTCTCAAATACAAGAAGATCGGAATGATGCTCAACAAAAATAGTATGACCGCATACGCCGCCCCCAACATCGAAGCAGCTTGGCCATAAATATTCACAAAGACCAACATTCCCAAGATCGGCCAGCCCGTCGAAGTTCCATAAATAATGTAAATCAGATCAAAAGCTCGTAGCGATTCAATCACCGTAATCACGATAATAATGGTGTTAACCGGAGCCATCGCCGGCAGCACAATCTTCCGGAAGGTCTGCCACTCGGTCGCACCATCAATCGCCGCCGCCTCACGAAGCGATGGGTCAACCGACTTCAAGCCCGCTAAATAGAGCAACATGATGTAACCGATATGCCGCCATGAGGCAATCGAGAGAATTACATAGGTATTTATGTCGTAATTTCCAAATATCGGAATCGCATCTTCAATACCCGGATGGCCCAATAAAACCTGGACCAAGCCAGCTGGCCCCAACATAAAGCGCCAGATAATTCCGATTACCGCAAGTGAGAGAACTACCGGGATGTAATAAACACTCTCATAAATCTTATGGCCACGAATTGCTCGATC
>JBJTUU010000040.1:0-6708 GCA_046080845.1 Actinomycetales bacterium
GCGAAGCCAACCTGGCAGGGACTGCCCACCCATCAGTTGCCGTTATTTCAAATGAGCGCGCTTCCCGCCTTGGCGTTAATGAGGGTGAATTGATTCGAGTTTCTACTAAGCACGGTGCAGTAACGCTTCCTTGCCAAATTAGCGATATCGAAGCGAGTTCAGTTTGGATTCCGCGAAATTCAATTAAGAGTCGCGCCATCGGAACTCTCGGAATTGCTACTGGACCAGTAATGGTGGTGAAAGCATGAGCGAATACGCCAGCATCTTGCTCGATGACCCAATCTGGTTAGTTGCACTTAAAGGGTTAATGATTTTCGTACTTTGTGTTTTGCTTACTTTGCTGGCGATTTGGGGAGAGCGAAGAATCGTCGCCCGCATGCAACTTCGAGTTGGTCCGAATCGCGTAGGTCCATTTGGGTTGGTACAAGGTTTAGCTGACGGCGTAAAGCTAGCGTTAAAGGAAGATTTAATTCCCAAAGCTGCCGATAAAGCGGTCTTTGTTTTAGCGCCGATTATCAGCGCATCAACTTGTTTTCTCGCCTTTGCAGTAATCCCAATGACCGGCAAAGTAATTTTCTTTGGTGAAGAGACGGTGATGCAATTAACCGATCTATCGGTCGGTGTTCTTTATATTCTCGCGGCGGCCTCGGTTGGAGTTTATGGAATCGTGCTTGCTGGTTGGTCATCTGGTTCGACCTACCCACTCCTTGGTGGACTTCGCTCCAGCGCCCAAGTCATCTCTTATGAAATCGCGATGGGACTCTCCTTTGTGGCGGTATTTATGTACGCCGGATCGATGTCAACTAGTGCAATTGTGGAGTCGCAATCACAATGGTGGAATGCGGTAGTTCTCTTTCCATCGTTTGTGATTTATGTGATCTCAATGGTTGGCGAAACAAATCGCGCACCATTTGATTTAGCTGAAGCTGAAGGTGAGTTAGTTGGCGGCTTCCATACCGAGTACTCATCGCTAAAGTTCGCGCTCTTCTTCTTAGCGGAATATGTAAACATCATGGCGGTTTCTGCGCTCGCTACAACGCTCTTCTTGGGTGGTCCAGCTGCGCCTCCAGGTCTTGGCTTTACCGAGAGTTGGCTCGGCGGTTGGTTTACCTTTATCTGGTTTATGGTCAAAGTTGGACTCTTCTTCTTCCTCTTTGTCTGGCTCCGTGGAACCTTGCCGAGATTGCGATACGACCAATTTATGAAATTTGGCTGGAAGGTATTAATTCCAGTTAATGTCGCTTGGATTCTGATTGTGGCCACGCTTCGTTTTATGACTCAAGAAGGCGTTTCACAATTTATCTTGGCTGGATTTATTGCAGTTGTCGTGCTCTGTGTATTACTTGCAACTTCAATCTATGAATCAAGTAAAGCGAGAGCGCTCGCCGAGTCTCGTTATGTTCCAGATCTACCGGCGCCATCATTTCCGGTTCCCGAACTTCCTAAACAAAATCGAATCGAGGTCGAGTAATGAGCGAACTAGAACCCAAGCGCTCGGATGCGATCGAGCGAGCTAGCGCTGAGAGCGTGCCCGCGACTGGCCAAGAGAGCGCCTCATTTGTAAAGCAATTAAAGGGATTCTGGGTCACCTTTGCCACGATGTTTAAGAAGCCGCTTACTATTGAATATCCGGAAGTTAAACCTGAGACGCAACCAAGATTCCATGGGCGCCATCAGTTAAATCGATATGCCGATGGCTTAGAGAAATGTATTGGCTGCGAACTTTGCGCGTGGGCCTGTCCCGCGGATGCAATCTATGTTGAAGGTGAAAATAATTCGGAATCAAATCAAGTTTCACCTGGAGAGCGCCACGCCAAGGTTTATCAAATCAATTACTTACGTTGCATTTTCTGCGGCTTATGTATTGAGGCCTGCCCAACCCGCGCGCTAACTATGACAAATGAATATGAAATTGCTGATGATAAGCGCGAGAAGTTAATTTGGGAGAAGGAAGATTTATTAGCGCCGCTTCGTCAAGGAATGTTGATGCCACCACATCCAATTTATCCCGGAACCGATCACCACTCTTACTATCGCGGTGAAGTTACTGAATCACACCCATCTCAAGAGGTAAACCAGTGACCGGCGAAACTATTCTCTTCTGGTTGCTTGCACCAATGACCGTGGTAGCCGCGCTTGGAATGCTCTTGGTTAAGAAAGCGGTGCATTCCGCAATTCTCTTGGCCTTTGTGATGATCTCACTCGCAGTCTTTTATATCGCCCAGGATGCGCCTTTCCTTGGCATCGTCCAGATCGTGGTTTACACCGGAGCGGTAATGATGCTCTTCTTATTTATCTTGATGTTAGTTGGAGTTGATTCTTCAGATTCGCTAAAAGAAAATATTAAGGGGTTACGCGGCGTCGCAATTACCGCAGCGTTAGCTTTTGCTGCGGTACTTACCTCGCTAATTGCGCGCGCTGAATTTGGCCAAGCTCCAATCGGTCTTTCCGCAGCAAACTCCAACGGAAATGTTGAAGGAATCGCCAACTTAATTTTTAGGCAATATGTCTGGGCCTTTGAAGTTATCTCAGCCTTGTTAATCACGGCAGCGCTCGGTGCGATGGTGCTCGCCCATTCTGAGAAGAGCAGTGAGGCAAAACTCTCGCAACGAGTTCGCTCAATCGCACGTTTCCGGGGCGCCTCGATTGGAACGGCGGCCGGACTTCCAAGTTCCGGTGTCTTTGCCAGACATAACGCAGTTGATGTGCCGGCGCTACTTCCCGATGGCAGTCCATCAGATCTCTCAATTTCTAGCGTGCTGGCGCAACGTGGTGATGTCCAAGAAACGAAGCGTTACGCCTTGGATGGCCTACCAAAGTTAGATGAGGAAGATAAGTGAACCCTACTAACTATTTATATCTCTCAGCGCTGCTATTTGTGATTGGCGCAGTCGGCGTTGTTGTAAGAAGAAATGCGATAGTTGTCTTTATGTGCATCGAGTTGATGTTAAATGCCGCAAATCTCGCCTTTGTAACTTTCGCAAATATGACCGGCAATCTACAAGGCCAAGCGATGGCTTTCTTTACGATGGTAGTAGCAGCCTGTGAAGTTGTTGTTGGATTAGCAATCATCGTAACTATTTATCGCTCCCGTCGATCTGCATCGGTTGATGATGCAAGTTTGTTGAGTCGATAATGAATACTTCGGCAAATTTGGTTTACTTAATCGCGCTTCCGCTCGTTAGCTCGGCGTTCTTGATGCTCCTTGGTCGCAAGGCTGATAAGTGGGGCCACATCTTCGCCACCTTAATTTCGGCGAGCGCTTTCTTTATCGGAGTATCGGAATTTCTTGCGATGCGCGGCCGGCCCATTGAGGCGCGTGCGGTAACCCAGAAGCTCTTTACTTGGATCTCGGTTGGTGATTTCCAGGTCGATGCTTCACTACTCTTAGATCAACTATCAATCGCCTTCGTCTTACTAATTACCGGTGTAGGAACCCTGATTCACATCTATTCGATTGCATATATGTCACACGATCGAGATCGACGCCGGTTCTTTGCTTACCTGAATTTCTTTATCGCTGCGATGTTGTTACTAGTTCTAGGTGATTCATATTTGAATTTATATGTGGGCTGGGAAGGCGTTGGCCTCGCTTCATATCTCTTGATTGGTTTTTGGAATCAGAAACCGGAGTATGCAACTGCTGCGAAGAAAGCCTTTGTGATGAATCGGGTTGGTGACTTTGGGTTATCGATTGCGATAATGATTGGTTTTGCCACATTTGGCAGCGTCTCATTCATTGGTATTGAAGAGAAAGTGGGTGGCGCAAGCGAGACCGCGCTGACTGCGATGGGCTTAATGTTGCTACTTGCTGCAACCGGTAAATCTGCGCAATTCCCGCTACAAGCTTGGCTTGGCGATGCGATGGCCGGTCCGACTCCGGTATCTGCGTTAATCCACGCCGCGACGATGGTTACCGCTGGCGTTTACTTAATTACTCGCTCCAATTTCATCTTTGATAATGCCCCAACCGCACAACTTTCGGTTGTGATGATCGGAATTATTACGCTGCTCTTTGGCGCCATTATCGGTACTGCAAAAGATGACATTAAGAAAGCGCTCGCCGCTTCGACTATGTCCCAGATTGGTTACATGATTCTTGCTACCGGATTTGGTCCAGCTGGTTATGCCTTTGCAATCATGCATCTGTTAACCCACGGATTCTTTAAAGCGGGAATGTTCCTAGGCGCGGGTTCAGTAATGCATGGTATGAACGATGAAGTAGATATGCGCAAATACGGTGGCCTTGCAAAATTTATGCCAATTACAACAATCACCTTTGGACTTGGCTATCTTGCAATTATTGGTGTCCCACCATTTGCGGGCTTCTATTCAAAAGACAAGATTATTGAAACAGCTTTTAATGCCGGCGGAGTTCAAGGAGTTATCTTCGGTGGTGCGGCGTTACTCGGCGCAATCATCACCGCTTTCTATATGACGCGAGTAATGCTCCTCACCTTTGCGGGCAATAAGCGTTGGGCCAGTGATGCGCACCCACATGAATCACCGGTACTTATGTGGGCGCCAATGGCGGTGCTTGCAATCGGTTCGGTTGCCTCCGGCTACCTTCTATATAGCGGAAAAGCCATTGTGGAATGGCTCGCTCCGGTTGTCGATAAAGATCACCATGAACATGTTGAATTTTTGCCACCGATAGTTGTCACTTCACTGGCAATTACCGCGGTAATTATTGGAGTTTTAATTGCGCTCTCGAAATATCGAGGCGAACTTTCGGATACGGCCCCTAGTGAGGTAAGTAATTGGACTCGCTTGGTTCGACGCGACCTATTACAAGATGATGCCAATGAATTTCTCTTTATGCGTCCGGGCCAAGAGTTAACCAAGGTCTTGGTTGCTACCGACGATAAAGTTATCGATGGCGCAGTTCGTGGCGTTGCCGCAGCAGCAATTGGTTCTGGCAGAGGTTTACGTAAACTGCAAACCGGATATGTCCGAAACTACGCGCTACTCATTTTGCTAGGCGCGCTAGTAATTCTCGCTTCAATCTGGGTGGCCCTGGTATGACCCTGACAATTCTCGGAATTCTGCCGCTACTAGGAGCGCTCTTAATTGCAACTTTTAAACCAACTCAAATTGAGACGGTAAAGCGAGTGGCGCTCGGTACTTCGGTGATCACATTACTTGCCACCATCTTGTTGGCACTTAATTTTGAAGTTGATCGCCCCGGCTTCCAGTTTGTGGAGAAATATTCATGGATTCCTGCGCTTGGAATTAATTTCCAACTCGGGGTTGATGGAATTTCGTTAATTTTAATAATTCTCTCGACCATACTAGTTCCAGTTGTCTTGTTGGCTGGTTGGTATGAATCTGAAGGTGGTCGATTTGGTGTTAAAACTTTCTATGTTCTAATCCTGGTCTTAGAGACCATGATGATCGGAGTCTTTGCGGCAACTGATCTCTTCCTCTTTTACATCTTCTTTGAAGCGATGTTGGTGCCGGTCTATTTCTTAATCGGTGGCTTTGGTAGTGGTGCGCGTCAAGCGGCAGCCGTTAAGTTCTTGCTCTACAGCCTCTTTGGCGGTCTGTTGATGCTCGCTTCAATTATTGGAGTTTACGTAATCTCTAGTAATCAAATTGGCCGCACCTTTGATATCGAAGCGCTTGGTACTTTGCAAATTGATAATTTAACCGAGAACTTCTTATTCTTAGGATTTTTTATCGCCTTTGCCATCAAGGCTCCGCTCTGGCCGCTTCATACCTGGTTACCAGATGCCGCAAAGTCAGCAACTCCAGGAACTTCAATTCTTCTCCTTGGCATTCTAGATAAGGTCGGCACCTTTGGAATGATTCGCTATTGCGTAGAACTCTTCCCAGATGCGGCAAAAACCTTTACGCCGCTGATCATTATGCTCTCGGTAATTAGCATTATTTATGGCGCAGTCCTTGCAATTGGTCAGCGCGATATTAAAGGTTTAATTGCCTTTACATCGATCTCGCACTTCGGATTCATCACTATGGGAATCTTTGCGATGACTACCCAAGGCAACTCGGGTGCGACTCTTTATATGTTAAATCACGGATTCTCGACCGCTGCGTTATTTATGACAGCTAGCTGGATGATCTCAAGACGGGGCTCTTCCACAATCACAGATTTCGGTGGCTTGCAACGAGTTACCCCGATTCTTGCTTGGTCGTTTTTTATTGCCGGAATGTCTTCGCTAGCGCTACCAGGGCTCTCTAGTTTCGTTAGCGAATTTCTAGTCTTAGTTGGTACATACACGAGGTATCCAGTTGCTGCAATTATTGGAACTATCGGAATTATCTTGGCTGCGCTCTATATCTTGATTCCAGTTCAGCGGGCCATGCATGGACCAGTAGCAACTGGCAATGAAGGTTTGCCAGATTTAAATCGCCGCGAACTTATTGCAATCGCGCCCATCATTGCGTTGATTATTGGGTTAGGTTTCTATCCAAAACCTGCGCTAGATGCAATTAACCCTGCTGCGAAGGCGACTATGGTTAAAGCAGGAATGGTTGATCCAGCGCCAAAGGTAGGTAACAAGTGAGAGCGCTACTCGCATTTACGCCACCAGTACTGGAGTACCGAGCACTTGCACCTATGTTGGTAATTTTCGGCGTAGCAATTATCGGTGTGATCGTGGAGGCGTTTGTCTCTGCAAAACTTCGCCCAACGCTACAACTTGCGATAACGCTCGGCGCCATAATTCTTAGCTTCACCCAAGTCAT
>JBJTUU010000041.1:0-3123 GCA_046080845.1 Actinomycetales bacterium
GCCCTTCGCAAACGCGGTCTTTCCACCTTTTCACTGGCCTTGGTTGCTCTCGGAACTACCGACCTACTTTTCGCACTCGATTCAATTCCCGCAATCTTTGGGCTAACTCGCGATCCCTACATCGTATTTATGGCTAATGCCTTTGCCTTAATGGGTCTTCGTCAACTTTATTTCCTAGTCGGTATTCTCTTAAAGCGCTTGGTCTACCTCTCAAAAGGCTTATCAATCGTGCTTGGCTTTATCGGAATCAAGTTAATAATTGAGGCACTTCACGGAATTGGAATTCACGAAGCCTTCGGCTACAAGATTCCACATGTATCACTAGCAGTATCGCTTGGCGTAATTATTTCGGCGCTTGCCGTGACAACTGTAATCAGCTTGCGCCAGAAACCAGGAACTATTAGTTAAGCGCTAAAGCTTTGTGGAACTCGCTGAGCCTTACTTATAATCTCAAGGCGTTCATCTTCGGTTAAACCGCCCCAAATTCCATATGGCTCTTGCGCGGCAAGAGCGTGGGCTCGGCATTGTGCAATTACCGGGCAAGACGCGCAGACTGCCTTCGCTGCAATCTCACGCGCCCTACGTCGCGGTCCACGTTCACCATCTGGATGGAAGAACATCTCAGTTGGTAAGGATCTACAGGCGCCCTCGTATTGCCACTCCCAGTTGCTAGCAACGGGCTTTGGCAGGCGGGTCATCTCGGTCATGGGGCAAAAGATACAATCGCGCCGTAAGTTGTTCAAGTACCCCCATTTCAAGATGACGCCGTGGCGCGCTTGGACGAATATTGGGCTATGACCGAGAGCACATCGCTGACCGTTGCTGCGGTCGCTCGCCGTTTAGGGGTGGCTCCGGCAACGTTGCGAACCTGGGATCGCAGGTATGGCCTAGGACCTTCGGAACATAGCTCTGGCGAGCATCGCCGCTACAACGCCAACGATTTGGCGAGATTAACTTTGATGCGAAAGCTGGTTATCTCAGGAGTTTCGCCAGCCGAGGCGGCGCAGCGAGCGCTCTCCTTCGAAGGCTCGGTAACTGAGAGCGGGCGGGCGGCGCGTGAGGTTCAAGTTCGGGAAGAGTTGGTTGAGACGCTCTATCGAGCAGCCCATTCCTATGACCGAACTTTTGTTGAGGAGTTATTACGGACTGAGATTGCAGCAAGTGGAATCACTACAACATGGAATGCAGTGATCGTTCCATTATTGATATTGATTGGTGATGAGTGGGCCGACCAAGGAACCGGAATTGAAATTGAACATATGGTTAGTGAGATTATTAAACGGTTACTACATGGGAATCATGAAAATGTAACTAATCCAATAAACCCTCGCCCGGTTTTACTCGCATGTATTGGGGAAGAGATGCACTCCCTGCCACTTCATGCGCTAGCGGCAGCGCTCTCCGAGCGAAATATTCAAACCCAATTCTTGGGTGCAAGAACTCCGATTGAGGCGATTAGCGCAATAGTTAAGCGTTCCGCACCTCCAGCAGTGTTTTTATGGGCACAATTAAATAAGAATGGCGACCCAGAGATCCTTGCGGAGTTACCAAATGTCAGGCCGGCGCCAAGAATTGTGATTGGTGGTAGAGGTTGGGGAAGTGCTAATCCAAAGAATGCGGTTTTTGTGGAAGATTTAGTTGAGGCATGTGAGGAAATTCAACGGGCAGTTGGAGCTTGAATCCCTGACCCATTAAGGTTTTGGCATGACTGAGGCCGTCAATGAAAAAGTCGCAATGCTGGGCCTCACTTACGATGATGTTTTACTGCTCCCCGATGCCTCTGAGGTAGTTCCCTCCGAGGTCGATACCAAGAGTTATCTGACCCGAAAGATTCAACTTGAAATTCCGCTGGTCTCAGCGGCGATGGATACTGTGACTGAATCTGCGATGGCAATTGCGATGGCAAAACTGGGCGGAATTGGAATCATCCATCGAAATCTGCCAGTTGCCGAACAAGTAACCCACGCCAAGTTAGTAAAAGGCGTTGGTTTGCGAGTAGGTGCGGCGGTCGGGGTTGGCGATGATGGATTTGAACGAGCCACTGCGTTAATCGAAGTTGGAGTAGATGTAGTGGTGGTTGATACTGCCCACGGCCATCACCGCGCGGTATTAGATGCGATTGAGCGAATCAAAAAGCGTTTTCCTGGCCAAGAAGTTATCGGCGGCAATGTTGCAACTCGCGCTGGCGCGCAAGCCTTAATTAATGCTGGAGCGGATGGAGTAAAAATTGGAGTTGGCCCAGGATCAATTTGTACTACTCGAGTTATTGCAGGAGTTGGCGTGCCGCAAGTAACGGCGATCATGGAAGCCGCTAAAGCTTGTAAGAAAGCGGATGTGCCATTAATTGCCGACGGTGGACTGCAGTATTCCGGAGACATTGCCAAAGCGATCGTTTCGGGCGCCGACACAGTAATGCTTGGTTCACTTCTTGCTGGCTGTGACGAATCTCCGGGTGAGTTGCTCGAAAGTGGTGGCGCAAAATTTAAGCGCTATCGCGGCATGGGCTCCCTCGGTGCGATGCAGTCACGCGGTGAAAGTAAGTCGTATTCAAAAGATCGATACATGCAAGATGATGTTTTATCAGAAGATAAATTAGTTCCCGAAGGCATTGAAGGGAAAGTTGCCTATCGCGGTTCAGTAGCAAATGTGGTCCACCAACTAGTTGGCGGATTGCGCTCTGGAATGGGATATGCGGGCGCAGAAAGTATTTCAGCCCTACAAAGACGGGGGCGCTTGATTCAAATTACCAGCGCTGGCTTACAAGAAAGCCATCCCCATGATGTACTAGATGTTAAAGATGCCCCTAACTACCAGAACCCGGAACGCCATGGTTGATATTGAGATTTCAGAAGGTAAACGCGCCCGTACCGCTTATTCATTCGACGACATCTCTATCGTGCCCTCACGCCGTACCCGCGAACCGCAAGATGTCTCGCTGGCATGGCAGATCGATGCTTATAAATTTGAACTACCGCTACTTGCAGCGCCGATGGACTCAGTTGTCTCTCCGGAAACTGCGATTGCGATTGGAAAATTGGGCGGCCTCGGCGTTCTTAATTTAGAAGGGCTTTGGACTAGATATGAAAATCCCAAGATCCAATTAGGCGAGATCTCTTCGATTCC
>JBJTUU010000042.1:0-9816 GCA_046080845.1 Actinomycetales bacterium
CGTTTTAAGAGTTATATTTATAAAGCCTGGACCGGCAACTTCAACCTTTGCTATCTCGCTATTTCCCTTGAGATCTTGGCAGAGAATTTCCGCAATTTCTCGAGGCGCCTTTCCTTCACTCTTTGCCAGCGTTAACGCAACCGAACTTGCATAATCACCATGATCTCGATTCTTCGGTCGCTCAATCGGAATTTCTTCCGAACGATTGCCTGGCTCGCTTAATCTTCGCGCTAACTCACTCGACAATTTCCCCGCAGATAGCGCTCGAAAAATGGCATCGCCCAGCGCCGCTGTGACGAGCATCTGTGGTGAAGTGGACACCCACCCAAGGGTACTGACCGAGGCTCATCGATTGACGGACCTTTTTATCTAAACGTTATCTGCCCCTGGGTATTTCACGCGTAAATCAGAGCTTTGCCGTATTCCTATTTAGCGCCATCGCCGCTAGATTTCTCGCGAATCTAATAGGTAAGTGGGGGCAAAGTTGCTCTCAACTTGAATCACAATCAGATTCTCAATTGCCTACTTTCGAAAGGGTATAAAAGTATGAAGAAGCGCCGTCTAGCGATATCTGCACTTGTTGCAGCATTCGCTTTGATTCTCACCGGTTGCGGAAGCTCATCAGATAGTTCTGCTGATGGCTTTGTCGGTGTCATCCTTCCAGATGCCGCATCATCAGCTCGTTGGGAAACCGCTGACCGCGGATTCCTCCAAGCTGCATTTGATGAGGCTGGCGTGAAGGCTGATATCCAGAACGCCAATGGTGACAAGGCTGCATTCCAAACCATCGCTGATCAAATGCTTTCAGCTGGTGCCAAGGTTCTAATTCTTGTAAACCTTGACTCCGAGTCTGCAAAGGCTGTTCAGGATAAGGCTGCAGCGCAAGGTGTAAAGACCATCGACTATGACCGTCTAACTTTGAACGGTTCTGCGTCCTACTATGTTTCATTCGATAACGAATCTGTTGGTCGTCTCCAGGGCGAAGGCATCAAAGGATGTCTCGATGCTGCTGGTAAGTCCAAGGCACGTATCGTTTATCTAAATGGTTCACCAACCGATAACAACGCAACGCTATTTAAGGCTGGCTATGACTCAGTCCTACGTCCGTTGATCGATTCTGGTGACTACACACTCGTTGATGACCAGGCTGTTCCAGATTGGGATAACGCCAAGGGTGGAACCATTTTCGAGCAGCAACTTGCTAAGGCAAAGGGCAAGCTCGACGCAGTTGTATCTGCTAACGAAGGCCTTGGCCTCGCAGCAGTTGCTGTGTTGAAGAAGAATGGTCTAAACGGAAAGGTTTGCGTATCCGGACAGGATGCAACCGTTGATGGTCTCCGTGCAATTTTGACCGGTGATCTTTCAAATACCGTTTACAAGGCGATTAAGGCAGAGGCAAATGCAGCTGCAGAACTCGCTATTGCACTTCTCAAGGGTGAAGAAGCTTCAACTGCAACTGGCTCAGTAAACAACGGAACTGTTGATGTTCCATCTGTTCTACTTGTTCCAGTCGCAATCACCAAGGAGAACGTCAAAGATGTAATTGCAGATGGCTTCCAGACACGTGAAGCAGTTTGCGATGGCATCGAAGATCTCTGCACAGCTAACGGCATCTAATTGTCGAAAGCCTAAGTAGTAATTGGAACAGCCCGAGTTCGCTCGGGCTGTTTCTTTTTATAATAATTCAAGTTTTACTTAGCCAATAGATTTCAAGTAAGGAGCCATGATGACCAAGCCAATCCTCTCCATGAAGGGGATAAATAAGTCTTTCGGTCCGGTTCATGTACTCAGAGATGTTAATTTTGATGCCTACTCTGGGAAAGTCACTGCGTTAGTCGGAGACAATGGCGCTGGAAAAAGCACATTAATCAAGTGCATTGCGGGAATCTATCTTCCAGATAATGGTGAGACTTACTTTGAAGAGAAGAAAGTAACAATTGGCGGCCCGCGCGATGCCACCGAACTAGGAATTGAAGTTGTTTATCAAGATCTAGCGCTCTGTGACAACTTAGATATTGTGCACAATATGTTTTTGGGTCGCGAGGAGAAGAGCGGTCCGACACTCGATGAGTCGAAGATGGAATCAATGGCGAAGAAGACGCTCGATGGATTAAGCGTGAGAACCGTGAAATCTATCCGGCAGCAAGTTGCCTCGCTAAGTGGTGGCCAGCGCCAAACTGTCGCGATTGCGCGCGCCGTGCTTTGGAATAGCAAAGTTGTAATTTTGGATGAACCAACTGCGGCGCTTGGGGTGGCCCAGACAGAACAAGTTCTGAAATTGGTCCGACAACTAGCAGATAACGGACTTGCGGTAATTGTAATTTCCCATAATTTAAATGATGTCTTCCAAGTCGCCGACAACATTGCTGCGATGTACCTAGGATCGATGGCTGCCCAGGTAGAAAAATCTAAAGTCACCCAAAATGATGTAGTTCAGTTAATCACAACTGGAAAGTCCGAGAAGTTGACGGGAGCCACCAAATGAGCGAGCAGATAACTCTGGAAAAATCGCTCCGGGATTGGTGGAGCCGAGTTAAAGCTGGACAGACCGGCGCTCTTCCAGCCTTATTGGGCTTACTCGTTCTATGCGTGACATTTGGTTCATTAAGTTCAGTTTTTCTAACTCCCGGAAACTTTGCCAATCTACTAACCCAGGCCGCCGCAGTCATTGTGATCGCTATGGGCTTGGTCTTCGTTTTATTACTAGGCGAAATCGATCTTTCCGCGGGATATGCCGCCGGAGTTTGTGGTGCGGTACTTGTTATTTTAATTACCGAATCGGATTACTCTTGGTTGATCGCACTTCCAATCAGCATCCTCGTGGGTATCGCTCTCGGTGGAATGATTGGTTATCTCGTCGCTCAACTTCGAATTCCTTCATTCGTCGTAACGCTAGCGACCTTCTTAGCGTTTCAAGGCCTCTTGTTGCTATTAGTTGGCGAAGGCGGCACGATTCGAATCGAAGATCCAGTTATTCTCGCAGTTGAGAATAAGAATCTCTCGGTCTCAGCCAGCTGGCTCTTCTTCTTCCTAGTGGCCGGTGCTTACTTAATCTCTGGACTTTGGAAGTTCTATCGTCGGAAACAAGCAGGCTTAACTGATAATTTATTTAAGTTCTGGTTAATTAAGGCATTGACCCTCGTTGTCATTGGCGCGGCTGCTACTAGCGCACTTACCGTTGAGCGGAGCAACAACCCAGATTTAGTTAGTTTGCGCGGTATCCCATATGTAGTACCGGTTATTTTGGTGCTATTGGTGGGAGGCACATTTGTTCTCACCAAGACCTCCTTTGGATTACATATCTATGCAGTGGGTGGAAATGCGGAAGCTGCTCGCCGTGCTGGTATCAATGTACAGATGGTTCGAATTTCAGCGTTCATGATCTGCTCTGGCTTCGCTGCGATTGCTGGAATGATCTTTGTCTCGCGCGCTAATTCAATCTCACCCACAACTGGCGGTAGTTCAACGCTTCTTTACGCAGTTGGCGCTGCTGTGATTGGTGGCACCAGTCTCTTTGGCGGTAAAGGAAAAGTTAGCGATGCAATCCTTGGAGGAATTGTGGTTGCGGTTATAGATAATGGCATGGCGCTGCTTGGTTATCCAGCAGGAATTAAGTTCATGGTCACAGGAGCAGTTCTATTGATCTCAGCCACTATCGATGCGTTCTCTCGTCGCGGGGCGACTACTTCCTAGTTCTTCGGGTATTCTCAGCGACTCTTGCGGGAGTGGTGAAATGGCAGACACGCAGGTCTTAGGAACCTGTGTCTTCGGACGTGTGGGTTCAAGTCCCACCTCCCGCACCAATTAGATTTATTTGGTTAAATACTTTCGTGACAACGAAGTCATCTGAATCTCCCCTGCAAACTGCGCTCTCGCAATTAAGAAGAGCGGTTGATCAATTAGGTTTATCAGAAAATGATTGGAATACGCTTTCTACGCCGCGTCGCTTAATGGAAGTCGCAGTACCGCTACGTCGCGATGATGGGCATGTTGAGATGTACAAGGGATATCGCGTTCAATATTCCACAACACGTGGCCCCGCAAAGGGCGGAATTAGATTTCATCAAGATATAGATCTCGATGAAACCATTGCGCTTGCGATGTTGATGACCTGGAAATGTGCATTAACAAATCTGCCTTACGGCGGCGCGAAAGGCGGAGTTGCGGTAGATCCAAAAACTTTATCTACAACCGAAAACGAAAGATTGACTCGTCGCTACACCTCCGAAATTCTTCCAATAATTGGACCAGAGCGGGATATTCCAGCGCCCGATGTTGGTACCGATGAACGGAATATGGCTTGGATAATGGATACCTATTCCGTTAACGCTGGCTATTCAGTTCCTGGAGTTGTAACTGGAAAACCAATTGTGCTTGGTGGCTCACTCGGTCGAACTTCGGCGACCGGAGATGGTGTAGCAATCTCGGTTCGAGAAGCGCTCAAACTACGCAATATCGATCCCGCAAAAGCCACCGTAGCTATCCAAGGTTTTGGCAAGGTCGGCTATTGGGCGGCGGTTGCCCTGGAAAAACAAGGATTAAAAGTAACTGCAGTCAGTGATGTATCTGGGGCGGTAACTGGATTTAAGAACGTGGCCGAAATCAGGAAATACTCGGAGGCAAATGGCACGGTAGTTGGAGCGCCCGGTACCGATAAATTAAGTAATACTGAACTGCTGCATCTTCCGGTAGATGTTCTAATTCCAGCGGCGCTCGCGGATTCCATTACCGCCGCCACTGCTACCGGGATTAAGGCCAAAATTGTTGTGGAAGGCGCCAACGCACCGACAACACCGCAAGGAGATGCAATTCTCAACGAGAACGGCGTCTTGGCGGTACCAGATATTTTGGCCAATTCGGGTGGAGTTATTGTTTCTTATTTTGAATGGGTACAAGATAAACAGAAATACTTCTGGTCGGCCGATGAAGTTGTAGAAAATCTAAACAAGATCATGATGCATGCCATCACCGATGTGGCATCGCTGGCCCAGGAGCGGAAGGTAACCTGGCGCGAAGCCGCCAATATGTTGAGCGTGGGGCGCGTTGCCGAAGCTCATCGCCTACGAGGTCTCTACCCGTAAATCACCCCATTTCCAGCGGTAGGTAAGTCGTGGCAGGATGCCTCTCTTGATTCGAACTGAAGCAGGAGAGCTAAATGGCTGAGAAGAATTTTCTTTCATGGGTTGGATTTAAAGGCGAAGAACAAGGAAAATCGAACGCGCCTGAAAGTTCGCAGCCGCTTGAGCGAATCAGACAACTGGAATCTCAACTTGCAGATTTGCGGGCTCGTCGCGATATCACTGCCTTATCAAAAGAAGAATTTGAAATTCTGGCAACCGAAACTGCGATGTCAATTATTAAGACAGCGCAGCAACGCGAATCTAAGGCTAATTCCAACGCCGAAAAAATTATTAGCGAAAGTAAGAAGAGCGCTGCCGCTGCGCTAGAAAGCGCCCAAGCCAAAGCAAATTCCGTATTAAGCGCCGCTGAAACTCGTGGCCGAAAATATATTGAAGCTGCAGAATCTGATGCCGCCGATATTTTGGAAAGCGCAGAGCGAGAAAGTTCTGAATTGATAGCCTCTCGAAAGCGTGAGGCGAGTGGGATAGTAGGAAGCGCTAAGCGTGAGGCTGATCGATTGGTTTCAACTGCAGCGACGGAGATTGTTGGTTATCGAACCTGGTTAAACCAAGTTATCTCAGAAGCAGAACGCCTCTATCGCATCCAATCGCAATCACTCGATGCTGCTGAGGGCGCAATTCGCCAGTCCCGAGATCGTCTCGATACTGCATTTAATCGACTCAACGATTTCCAGCGCCAGATTGAAGAAGTGGCTGGACCGGATGGCCGTCTCTCCAATAAAGCCAAGATTAGTAATTTAGAAAATTCAGGAACAGCGAAAAAAGAGAGCGCTGCTAAGGGAGTTACCAAAGGAAAGAGTTCCAAGGCAGCACCTAAACGTCGGTGATGTCTACCAGCAGTAATCGATACATCCAATCAGTTGACGGCCTGCGCGCAGTTGCTGTCATAGCAGTACTCCTCTATCACTTAGGAATCGATTGGATTCCCGGTGGCTTTTTAGGTGTCGATTTATTCTTTGTAATTTCTGGTTATGTAATTACTGGACTCATTTTAGATTCTATTGAAAGATCCGGTGGCTTAGATCTTCGCGCTTTCTATATAAGTCGAATCCGTCGATTAGTTCCGGCGCTGATTGCGATGGTCGTCTTTACCACGTTATTTATTGGAGTTTATGCGCCAGAAACCGTTCGAAGATTCTTATCTGATCTCCCTTATGTTTTCACTGGGAGTATGAATTGGGCATTAGTTAATCGACAACAAGATTACTTTGAAGCAATTGGCCGACCTCCGTTACTGCAGCACACCTGGTCACTTGCGGTAGAAGCTCAGTTCTACCTGATCTGGCCCCTGGTTCTCCTTTTCGTTTTAAGATTCCTAGGAAAGCGAAATATTTCATTTGTTGCACTCGGAATTGCGCTGGCATCTGGTGCTGCGCTCTTTGCTTATTCCATTCAAATCGATATAAAAGAATCGGCAGTCAGTCACGTCTATTTTGGTACCGATACCCACTCCATCGGTCTATTTCTTGGCTCCGCGCTCGCGGTGAGTTGGAAACCCCAAAATCTAACTCGAGAAATCACTAAGCGAGCACAAGATTTTATTGACCTAATTGGAGTTGTTGGACTACTTGGCTTGTTAGCCACATTTCTCTTTATCCGAGAAAGCGATCCCACTCTCTATCGCATCGCTTTCCCATTATCAGCGCTCTTCGGCTGCGCCACTTTAGTCTCAGTAGTACATCCAGCTTCGCGCTTTGCCCCAATCTTGAGCACAAAACCAATGATCTGGATTGGCGAACGTTCTTACGGAATTTATCTTTGGCACTGGATTGTTTTTCAATTAACTCGGCCCTCCATAGATCTAGTTGGCGATGATTGGGCGCTCTATTCACTAAGAGTTCTGATTGTCTTTGCCCTTGCCGATATCTCACTTCGCTACATCGAGGTTCCGGTTCGCCGTGGCTACTTCGAACTTTGGTTCCGAGGAATGAAATATCGAACTAAGCCAGTTCAAGTTCGGCAGAAGCTCTCAACTTTGGCCCTGATTTTGGCGACATTAACCGCCACTTCGGTTGTCTCCATTAATGCAATTGAGAAAGCTGATCGAGTTGCCGCAGAAGAATCTGCCCGGGCCGAGGCAAATCAAAATGAGTTAAATGATGGCGTAATTACAGCCGCAACCACCCCCGGTTTATGGGTAACTGGTGATTCAGTGATTTTGGGGATCCGAAATGTTCTGGCTTCTTACGAGAAAATCGAGCTGATAAACGCCCGAGTTGGTAGGCAAATTGGCGAGCTAATTGAAGTAGCAAAGACTGACCAGAAATTTGTCTCCGATTCTCCAGTTATCTTAAATATGGGAAATAACAATCGCTTAGTGGAATCAGAAGTCGTGAAATTAATGGATATCGTTAAAGATCAACCACGCATCATTGTTGTAAATACTGCGGTGCCGAGGAGTTGGCGAGATAGCAACAACGAGACTATTAATGAAGTTGTCTCACGATATCCTCGCACCACGATCATTGATTGGCAGCGCATCTCAGAGAATCATCCCGAGTTCTTTGCTTCAGATGGCGTACACCTCAACCCACCCGGAGTAAACGCGTACGTCTCAGCGATTTTAGAAGTTCTGAAAAACTAAAGTTAAGTCGAGTGGTTACTCGTACTTACCTTTAAGCGCAAACTTCGCACCATCTGCTTTTTTCCCATCAGAATAAACCGATTGGATAAAGAATTGGGTGCCGCCTTCATCTCCAACGCGAGCTACATCTAGATTTAGTTGATCAGCTGGAACTGTTGCAACTTCCTTAAAATCAACTGCGTTGTAAGAGATTGAGACTAGATAACCAGTTAAACCTTCGGTTGCCATCGGTGCTTTCCAGCGCAAGGTAACGCCACCCGAAGCATTGTTAATCGCAACAAACTTTGATGGCGCTTCATAAACCAAATTTCCGGTTTCTTCATCAGCGCTCTCACTAGGTTCGGCAGTTGGTTCTTCGCTTGCTTCATCGCTTACTGAGGCTGATGGAGTTGGCTTTGCGGTTGTATCGTCATCGTTTGAAGCATTTGATAACGCAAAGAGCGCTAGCAAAACTACGCCCGCGATGACCAGGAAAAATACTCCGGAAGAATTTTTCTTTGGCGCTGTCTTTGAAACTTGCGCTGCCGCAGCTGGTTTTGCGACGCTGGCTGATGAGAATGAGCTAGAGCCACGAGTAGGTACTGGTGGGATAACTAATTTAGAAACATCGACAGTTTTGCTGCTTCGCTTCGCGCTCTTCTTTGCTGGGCGCTTAGCGCTCCGGGAAGATTTCTTCGCGCTCCGCTTGACCGCTCGCTTTGCTGGGCGTTTTGCCGCGGCGCGTTTAGCTGGTCGTTTTGCTGCAGATTTCTTCTTCTTAGCCACCTAAGTTCTCCTTCTGAATTTTCGTGGACGTTGCTCTAACTCCACCTAAGTTAAAGCCTACCTTTGACTTTATGGAATCTGTTGCCAATCATAATGTCGACTCAGGCTAAAGCTGGGTTAGAAAGGGCCTGATTTTCGGGGTGAGCAGAGCGAGCGCCGATGCGCGATGGCTGATTGCATCTTTTTCTGAAGGGGACATTTCGCCCAGTGTTCGATGGAAATTCTCTGGCTCAAAGATCGGGTCATAGCCAAAGCCTTTATCACCAACCGCTTCGGTTCGAATCTTTCCCTTTAATTCTCCGCGAACTAGCAGCTCTTCACCACCTGGCTTAACCAGTGCTAACACCGCTACGAACTTTGCACCTCGATTCGCATCCGCTACTCCGGTTAAATCTTTAAGTAGCTTGGCGATATTTGCGCCATCATCTCCATGGACGCCGGACCAGCGCGCTGAATAAATCCCGGGAGCGCCACCTAGAAAATCTACGGATAAGCCGCTGTCATCGGCCAATGCCGGTAGTCCGGTGAAGTTACTGACCGCATGGGCCTTAAGGAGGGCGTTCTCTTCAAATGTCGAACCGCTCTCTTCAACATCCGGGAAATCAATTCCGGTAGCTATCGAGACTCCAACCGAACTTAGAATTCTTTGGAATTCGGCAACTTTGCCAGAATTTTTAGAGGCTATTACGATTTTCAAGGCTTTTGATTTAATGCAGCTTGTTGCAAACTTGATAACTCCGAGCAACCATTTGCGCCAAGTGTCAAGAGTTGATCCAATAGTTTTCGATCAAGTGGTTTACCTTAAGAATCAAGCTGAAAGTAAGCACGATACATCCTTGACAAATATCGTTTACATGGGAATGGGCGAACCATTGCTAAATTACAAGAATGTCTTGAACTCCATTCATTACATTTGCTCCGAAGATGGTTTGGGAATGTCACCTCGTCGAATCACGGTTTCCACTGCAGGAATCGCGAAAATGATTCGCAAACTGGGAGACGATGAAGTTAAGTTTAATTTAGCTCTTTCGCTTCATGCGGCCAATGATGAAAAACGAAATAAAATCATGGAAATAAACGAGACGAACAACCTCGAAGAACTTTCCGATGCGCTTCGTTATTTCCACGAAAAAACAAATTCACGCGTAACTTTTGAATATATCATTTTCAAAGATTTCAATGATTCGATCGAGGACGCTAGAGAACTCGCGCGTTTTGCTAAATGTGTACCTTGTAAAATCAACATTATTGAGTACAACCCAATCGAAAATGGAGAATTTCAACAAGCTGAAGCAAGAAAGGTGGAGGAATTTGCTCAATTTTTAG
>JBJTUU010000043.1:0-3739 GCA_046080845.1 Actinomycetales bacterium
GAATACGGTGAGAAGTCGGTACCAGCTTGGCTCGAGGTTGTGCCATCACAGATGCGCATCCTGGTGCACTCGCTACCAAATCGATCCATCATCGATACCCAGGTCCAAGAACAACTAATCGTTGAGCTCTATTCGAAGTAAAAACTTCACCCACAACTTCATATAAGTAACGACCGAGAGATCAAATAGCGGATCTCTCAAGACAATGGAGGAAAGAAGTGCTAATTGCACAGCGCCCCGTACTATCCGAGGAAGTAGTAAACGAGAACCGCTCTAGGTTCATTATTGAACCGCTAGAGCCAGGTTTTGGTTACACCCTTGGCAATTCACTCCGCCGCACTCTGCTCTCATCAATTCCAGGAGCTGCTGTAACCAGCATCCGAGTTGCCGGCGCGCTTCACGAGTTCACAACTCTCGAAGGCGTGAAAGAGGATCTAACCGATATCGTTCTAAATATAAAGAATCTCGTACTCTCATCTGAGAACGATGATCCAGTAGTCGCTTATATCCGTAAGAACGGTTCTGGAACTATCACCGGTAAAGATGTTGCGGTACCTGCTGGCGTTGAAGTTCACAACCCAGATCTTCATATTGCAACGCTTAACAGCAAAGCAAATGTAGAAATTGAATTAACTATCGAGCGTGGTCGTGGTTATGTAACTGCCGTCCAAAATAAGCAAGTTGGCGCAGAAATCGGTCGAATTCCGGTCGATTCCATCTACTCACCAGTCCTTCGCGTTACCTACAAGGTAGAAGCGACTCGTGTTGAGCAGCGCACCGACTTCGATCGTTTGATTCTTGATGTCGAAACTAAGAAGTCAATGAGTCCACGCGATGCCATGGCCTCAGCCGGTAAGACACTGGTTGAACTATTCGGACTTGCCCATGAATTGAACTACGCTGCTGAAGGAATTGATCTTGGACCATCCGTTCAAGATGCCGCCCTTGCAGCCGATCTTGCACTTCCAATTGAAGATCTTGACCTAACAGTCCGTTCTTACAATTGCTTGAAGCGCGAAGGAATTCACACAGTTGGCGAACTTCTCTCACGTAGCGAAGCAGACCTGCTTGATATCCGTAACTTTGGTTCCAAATCAATCGATGAAGTTAAGGCGAAGATCGTTTCTATGGGTCTACAACTTAAAGATTCACCTGTCGGTTTCGACCCAACGAAGCACCAGAACTACGGCATCGACGAGAACCTCGTTGATGAGCAAGCCTAAGGAGCACCTATGCCAAGACCTACCCGCGGACCGCGACTTGGAAGCGGTCCAGCACATGAGAAGTTGTTACTGCGCACGCTCGCAGAACAACTATTCGAGAACGGCAAGGTTCGTACCACCGAAGCGAAAGCTCGTCGCCTCCGTCCGCTAGCCGAGAAATTAATTACCCATGCCAAGAAGGATGATCTCTCTGCCCGTCGCCAAGTTATGGCAGCGATTTCAAATAAGAGCGTGGTTCACACTCTCTTTACCGAAATTGGACCACGGTTCGCTAACCGAAAAGGTGGATACACCCGGATCACGAAGATCGGACCACGTAAGGGAGATAACGCCCCGATGGCGGTCATCGAAGTTCTCGCTGATTAATTAACGCATTAAGAATGGAACCCACTCTCAACCCTGAGAATGGGTTTATTCGTTTCCGGATTGATTTCGCATATGACGGCACGAGATTTAGTGGTTGGGCAAAGCAACCAGGCCAACGCACAATTCAAGGTGAATTAGAGAAAGCGCTTTCTGGATTAACTCGCTTTGATGTTGATTTAGTAGTTGCCGGAAGAACTGATACCGGCGTTCATGCCACCGCCCAAGTTGCTCATTTTGATCTTCCCGAGCGAGACAAATATGGAAAAGAGTGGCGCGATCTTGCCTATCGATTAAACCGGATGCTCGATGAAGATATTCGGATTAAATCAGTGGAACTGGCGCCACCATTTTTTCATGCTCGATTTTCCGCGCTACGCCGCCACTACATCTACAAAATTGGCGATAGCCGTCGCCAATTAAATCCATTGCTCCGCTACGACGTAGCAACCTGGTATCGCGATCTCGATTTAGATTTAATGAACCAAGCCAGCCAACTTCTACTTGGCGAGCATGATTTCGCAGCGTTCTGCAAGACTGGCGGTGTTGGCACAACTATTCGTCGCCTAGAGCGATTTGAGTGGCGGCGCGATGGCGAGAATCTAAATGCCGATGTAGTAGCCGATGCATTCTGTTATTCCATGGTTCGAAATCTGGTTGGTGCAGTTGTCCGAGTTGGCGAAGGCAGATTTCCGCCATCTTGGGTGAGTGATATCTTGGAAAAGCACGAGCGGGTCAGCGAAAGCCTGGTATTCCCAGGAAGAGGCTTAACCCTAATTGGCGTTGCTTATCCACCCGACAATGAATTAGCAGCGCGCGCCAAATTAACTATGGCCCGCCGGGATGAAGATTGATGGGCCAGATAAATGTTTCGGGGATTGAATATGCACTCTCTGATGGTCGTGTTTTATTAAGTGATGTTTCATTTCGCGTCGGGGATGGCGCGAAAGTTGCCTTAATTGGCCCAAATGGTTCGGGTAAGACCACGTTGTTTCGAATGATCGCAGGTGATTTAGAACCAGATGCCGGTCAGATAATTGTCACCGGCGGTCTTGGAATCATGCGCCAGTTCATTGGATTAATTCGGGATCAATCAACCGTTAGAGATCTACTTATCTCAGTCTCATCACCAAAAATTCGTAACGCCGCCGCTAAGTTAAAAGAAGCTGAAGCTGCGATGGCAGTCAATGATTCAGAGAAAGAACAGATGGCCTATGCCCAAGCCCTGGCCGATTGGGGCGATGCTGGTGGTTATGACGAAGAAGTTCTCTGGGATATCGCATGCTCGAATGCGCTCGGTAAAACTTATGATCGAGTAGCTAATCGTGTAGTTAATTCATTATCTGGTGGCGAGCAGAAGAAGTTGGTTTTAGAGTCATTACTGAAAGGTCCCGATGAAGTTTTAATTCTCGATGAGCCAGATAACTATCTTGATGTTCCAGCTAAACGCTGGTTAGAAGAAGAGATACGAAATTCCAAGAAGACTATTCTTTTTATCAGCCACGATCGCGAATTGCTCGCAGCGACGGCAAACAAAGTTGTTACTTTGGAGCAAGGTATAAATGGCAATTCAACCTGGATTCATGGTGAAGGCTTTGCTACTTATTACGATGCTCGCAAAGCAAGAAATGCCCAGTTTGCCCAGATGGTGGAACGTTGGGAAGATGAACATAAGCGGTTAAAAGAATTAGTACTTACTCTGCAATGGCAGGCTGCTTCTTCTCCGGATATGGCCTCTCGTTATCGAGCGATGCAGACCCGCCTTCGCAAGTTTGAAGAAGTGGGACCGCCACCTCCGCCACCAATTGAGCAACAGGTAAAGGTAAATTTACGGAGCACTCGAACTGGCGAACGAGTGGTTACCTGCGAAGCGCTCACGCTTGAGAACTTAACCGAACCATTTGATTTTGAGATTTACTATCAAGATCGAGTAGCTATATTAGGAAAAAATGGAACTGGTAAATCCCACTTTTTACGGAGACTTTCGGGCGATGAAACTGTCCGCTACACGGGAACATTTAAGTTGGGCGCGCGAGTAGTTCCCGGTTTTTTTGCCCAAACCCATGCTCATCCGGAGTTTATTGGTAAGACGTTGCTTGAGATTCTCTGGGAAAAGAACTCATTACAACTTGGCGCTGCGAAGAGCGTGCTGG
>JBJTUU010000044.1:0-6861 GCA_046080845.1 Actinomycetales bacterium
GCAATCCATCTCGGTAGGAAATAGGCAATCCACATCCCAACGATGATTAAGTAGATGAGACCGGAGCCCATGGAGCCTAACCCTAAATCCAAGATTCGGACTTTTCGGGTATTTCCCTAATTTTTAAAGGTTCGTGTTCTCTTTAACGAATACAACATGGTCTCGCCAATCACCATCAATATGAAGATATCGCGGGCGAAGTCCTTCAAAAATGTACCCAGCTTTTTCGGCAACGCGTTTTGATGCGCCATTTTCTGGTCGAAGCGCGATTTCCACTCGATGTAATTTCAGAGTTTCAAAAGCAAATTTAGTTACTGCCATTACTGCCCTTGTTGTTATCCCTTGATTGGCATGCGCCTCATCTATCCAATAACCGATATGAGCACCTCGGTAGGCGCCAAATGAGATGCCACCAAGAGTTATCTGACCGATTAACTTTCGATCTTTCCAAATCGCAAATGAATACATCCGGCCCGCTTTACCTTCCGCACTTTGAAATCTGACCATCTCAAAGAACGTTGGTGGAGATTTCCGCTCCTCTGAAAGTGGTGAGGTAGCTTCCCAAGGATTTAACCAATTTCGATTTATTTGCCTTAAATTTAACCAGGCACCTCGATCTCGAAAACGCAGCGGCCGCAACAGTAAATTCTCAAAACTTAACTTCACTGGCCAGGGCGCCATTTAGTTGAAGCGACGCTCTAAGAGAAGTACGTCGACTTCATCACCTGCTTTCAATTTTGTGCTCTCTTCATTCATAACTATAAGTCCCGTTGCATCGGAAAGCGTGACTAAGTCTTCCTGATTAGGTAGCGCCGTAACTAATCTTCGATCCGGTTTATCACCATTAATGCTGGCCCGAATGAAGGCATGTTTCCCGGAATCACTTACAACATCATTTGTGAGAGTGGCTTTAGTAATAGGTCGATGGATGTCGTTTAACCCCATCATATTTCGGATCATTGGCCTGATGAACAATTCCATTGAGATGTAAGCACTGATGGGATCTCCCGGAAGCACAACGACCGGGGTCTTATCTGGGCCGATCGAGCCAAATGCATGTCGACCACTCGCTTCAATATTTGGAATTACAGATTGAACTTCACCGAGTTGGCCAATCACGCCAAAGATTAAATCGAAAGACTCGTCATGGCTCTCTCCGCAAATTACAAGTAAGTCGGCTCGTACCAACTGATCTTCAATTACATCTTTTAATGAATCTGGAGTCTCCGGGATCGTAGTGACGCGATAGCCAACTCCTCCTGCCTCTTTTACCGCTGTAGTTAATAACCAAGAGTTCGTCTCAAACTCATCTTCCGAATCAGTTAATTGCTTTCCTGGCTCTACTAAATCATCGCCAGCTGAAATCACAACGACGCGAGGTTGGGGCCGAGTTGGTAACCGATCCAAGCCAATCGCTGCAGCTAGGCCAATCTGGGTCGATCGGATTCGCGATCCAGAGCGAAGTACCACCCGATCTTTCGCTAAAACATCGGTAGCCAAGGTTGCACCATGTGAATCAAGCAGCGGCATATCAAAGGCTGCTAATGGCTTAGATAGCGCCAATAGTTGCGCCGCAAGATCGGCAACCCGCATGCTCATACCTAAACCTTACTTTGTACCTAGGCTAATCCCGTGGATTACACGAAATCTGAATTGCGAAACGTCATTAGAGATTCAAGAACTAGTCTTGCTAATCGTCTCGCAGTTTCTGAATTGTTCGCGACGCCAGAGATGAAGAGTGCAAATGTGATAGCAAGTTATGTTTCCTATGGAAATGAACCTACAACTGGCGGTATAAATCAAGAAGTAATTGATTCTGGTCGAATCCTGTTACTTCCTCGCACGCTTGCAGATAACTCTCTGGAATTTGTAGCTTGGAACGGATCCGCAGATTCTTTGAAACTCAATGGAAAAGTTCTGGAACCAACTGGCGTCACCTTTTTAGGAGATTTTGAGGTGATGATTCTGCCGGCACTTGCCATTGATAAATTCGGGAACCGACTTGGGCAAGGTGGTGGTTCATTCGATCGAGCGCTCGAAAATTTCTCAGGTTGGAGCGTTGCCCTAATAAACCAATCGGAACTAGTTGATCAGTTACCAATTGAGCCACATGACCAGCGAGTTAAAGCTGCGTTGACCGAATTTGGCTTAACGCGATTTAATCTAAATTGAGATTTCGCGCCATAACAACGCGCTGAATCTGGTTAGTGCCTTCATAGATTTGGGTTAACTTGGCATCGCGCATCATTCGTTCTACTGGGTGATCACTTACATACCCATATCCACCAAGGACTTGAACCGCATCCGTGGTCACCTGCATTGCGACATCGGTAGCGAAGCATTTTGATGCCGCAGAAAAGAAGGTGAGATCTCGTTCGCCACGTTCGCTGCGCGCAGCAGCCGCGTAAGTTAATTCACGCGCCGCCGCAATCTGCATCGCCATATCAGCCAAGATAAATTGCACAGCTTGGAAGTCGAAAATGGATTTACCAAATTGTTTACGTTCCTTCGCATAATTTGCGGCCACCTCAAAGGCGCCTTGCGCAATACCTAAAGCTTGGGCTGCAATTGTTATGCGGGTGTGATCCAGAGTTTGCATCGCAAGCCCAAAACCACCACCGATCTCACTAATTCTTCGATCGTCACCAATCTTCACATTATCAAAATAAACCTCCCGAGTTGGCGAACCCTTAAAACCCATCTTCTTTTCCAAAGCTCCAAATGAAACTCCAGGATCTCTCTTTGCAACTACAAATGCGGTGATTCCTTTTGCACCCTTAGTGGGATCAGTGCTTGCTAAAACGGTGTAATACTCAGAGACTCCAGCATGAGAGATCCATTTTTTACTGCCATTTATCACCCAGCCATCGCCATCTCGCACGGCTCGCGTCTTCATTGAAGCCGCATCGGAGCCAGCTTCAGATTCCGATAAGCAATAGGAGAAGCCATTTCCTTTAGCAAGTTCGGTTAACCAACGTCTCTTCTGTTCTGGATTGCCGCCTAATATCAATGGAACTGATCCCAATTTATTTACCGCTGGAATAAGTGAAGATGCGGCGCAAACTCGAGCGACTTCTTCAATAATTATTACGACCGCAAGCGCATCGGCCCCTTGTCCGCCAAATTCAACGGGAACGTGTGCCGCTGCTAAGCCGGCAGCCTGTAGCGCATCGGCAGCTTCTTGTGGGAAGCGCGCATTTGCATCTACATCGTGGGCAAAAGGTTTTATCTTCTTCTCAGAGAGCGAGCGGACTGAATCGCGTAGCGCTACATATTCGTCCGGAAGTTTATATAGCTGCTCCATACTTAAATCCTACGAGTCCTTGCGACGTTCGGCGAGTTCACGAAGATAATTGTTGTATTCCGCCAGTTCTCGATCAGAATTTCGATCCGCTCGCTTAGCTTCCCGCGCATCGCTGCGGAGCCATTGAATAAAGGTTGCAATAAAGGCGATAACAATCGGAATCTCGCCCATCGCCCAACCCAAGCTTGCCCCGGCGCGCTGATCTAGAAGCAGGTCAGTGTCCCACGGACGTTGTAGCGCTTCGTAATACCCGCCATCAATCAACGTCGTGGCAGACATTAAAGCTAATGAAAAGAATGCATGGATACTCATCGCGGCAAGCAAGATCACCATTCGTACCAAGTGATGGGTTTTTCTCGGATTTGGATCTACTCCAACAATTACATAGAAAAATAGCAAACCAACGCCGATAAAGTGCAGGCTCATAATTAGATGACCAAAGTGACTCGCCATCAGATTTCCAAATAGCGGCGTGAAATAAAGCGCGAATAGCGAGCCATCAAATAGCGCCAATACAGTAATTGGATGGGTCCAGATAGTTGCAAATCTCGAGTGGAGAATTGATAAGACCCAACGGCGAATCCCGCGCTCTTCTTTACTTCTTCCTTGCGGCAAAGTTCTAAGTGCAAGTGTGATTGGCGCGCTTAAAATAATAAAAATTGGAGCAATCATGCTCAGCACCATATGAGAGATCATGTGATACTTGAAAGAAAAGATTCCATATAAACCAACTCCGCCACTGGTGCTGTAATCCAATAACGAAATTCCAATTGCAAATGAAATTGTTCGTCCGACAGCCCAGCGATCACCGCGCCTAACCAGAGCAACTACACCTCTTATATAAAGCGCAGTTACAAATATGAGTGCTCCCAAAATCAAAGCATCAGCTTCATATTCGAAGAAGAGTCTCTGCCAGGTTGGAGCTGCTGGCATGGTCACGCCCACTAAATCACGAGCCGGATCAATCGGTAAATCTTTCACAACTAGTGGAGTAACTCGCGAAAGAATTGAACCAATCAAAATAGTAAGGAGTAATAGAGCGCTTTCAAAGCGAATTAGATTAACTCGAGCCACATTCTTTCTTAGTTGCGGCGCCACAACGGCAATCGCACCCAAAATTAAAACTTTGGCGATGATTAGAAGCCCATAAGAAGTAAACCAATCACTTGTTAGTCCAAGGCGAAGCAAACTATTGGTAACGCCCGAAGCAACTATGGCAATTACTGCCCAAGTCGCAATCGTGCTTACTCTTGGAAGCGCCAAAACTCTGGTTTGCGGGTCCATGAAATACAACGCCGCCACCGCGCCAAGCCAACATGAAATAGCAATCACATGGATAACAAGTGATCCAATTGCTAATCCATGGCTGCCAGCTTGCGCAGAATGACTCTCAAATACCGGCGCTACTAAACCCACCATTGCGATTACAAAAGCGATAAACGCGCCACCTACTTTGCGAAGTAGTGGATACGAAATTATCAAAATAATTGATGCTAAAACCTGTATCGCCTGTAATCGACCCAGGGAAGTTTGAGTTATGTAAGAACGGATCGATACCCAATCCAACATTTCAGTTATACCAACTTCAAATAGGTTGGCTAAAGTCGCAACTAAATTACCAATTGAACTTAAGAACCAAACTATCAATATCGGAGGTAACGACTTTCGGATCTTTAGCGAAGTATCATTTAGCTTGCCGTTAGTTTCCGGGAAGATAAAAGTTAATCCAAAATAGATTGCTACCGAGAGCAGCGACGCTAGAGTGCTGATTGGATCAAATAGCATCTCGCCTCGATTCGCGAATGGCCTTTCATGAACCTAAGATTACGCTGTGCCAACCTATGAATATCAATGCGAAGCTGATCACCAATTTGAGGTGGTCCAGTCCTTCTCAGATAAAGCGTTAGAGAGTTGCCCAGAATGTGGCAAGAAAGTTCGCAAAGTTTTTAGCAACGTTGGCGTCGTATTTAAAGGCTCCGGGTTTTACAAGACCGATTCCCAGAAAAAGCCGAGTTCCGCTTCGAAAGCGGAGACTCCCAAGACTGAATCGAAACCTGAAACTAAAACCGAAGCTAAGCCCGCAAAAACTACTGATTAATGGTGGGGTGGTTTATCGTCAGCAATCTCTTGATCTCTTTTAGTATCTGGCTCTAATTCAATTTCGTCTTCAGTAATTGATGGGATCAATTCGCTCATAATGCAATTATGTCTTACTATCCAACAATGTTTGAAAAACTTGGCCATTTAATTGCAAGGAGAGCTCGACTCGTTCTCGCGCTCTCGCTCATCTTCATCGCTCTCTCCGGAACTATTGGCACGCAAGTCTTCTCGCGGTTTGACTCCGGCGGATACTCAGACCCAGGAAGCGATTCGGCCAAAGTCTTTGATTACCTGGAAAATGATTTCAATATTAAAGATCCTGCGGTAGTACTAACGGCCCAAACTCCAACTGGCACCGTGGACGATCCAACCGTTGTTGAGAAGGTAGCGCGATTGGAAGCCCAATTACGTGGTGAAACTAGCGCTGAAAACGTAATTTCCTATTGGACTGCAGGTAGAAACCCTGGATTTAAGAGCAAAGATCAAAGTGCTGCTTATCTTTTTGTTTACCTCAAGTCGACTGACTTTACGGAAATCGACAAGTTAGGTGGCTATTACCAAGATAAATATGAAGGAGATTTTGAAGGTTTAACTATTCGAGTTGCTGGTGGTGCGGTCTTTGCAAATTCTATTAATGGTCGAATTCAAGATGACTTAAAACTATCCGAAGCAATTTCCATTCCGTTGACCTTTATTCTCCTTGTGTTGGTCTTCGGCGCACTTGCTGCTTCTGCTATGCCGCTGGTAATTGGCGTGACCGCAATTCTCGGAACTTTTCTCGGCCTGTATCTATTAACGCTGATAACTGATGTAAGCGTCTTTGCGCTAAATCTAACTACCGGCCTTGGTCTTGGACTCGGAATCGATTACGCCCTATTGATAGTAAATCGCTTCCGGGAGGAGCTAAGTCGAGGCCTCAGTAATGAAGCTGCCATTGTTAACACATTACGTAGCGCCGGAAAAACTATCTTCTACTCGGGTCTAACCGTTGTTTTAACCCTGATTTCTCTAACGTTTTTCCCGATGAACTTCTTAAAGTCGATGGGATATGCCGGTTCAATCGTGGTTGCGTTAGCAGTTGTAGGTGCGTTAATTCCACTACCTGCAATCTTGGTGATGTCAGGAAGCAAAGTAAATAAAGGAGTAGTCCGCAAGAATGGAATATCCCCTAAAGCCGAAGGTGGCTGGGCGCGGTTATCGAGATTTGTGATGCGCCGACCCGTTCCAGTTGTTACTTTCTCAATTTTAATTCTGGCGCTTCTAATTGCACCGATTTCCAATATTAAGTTCTCTCAAGTTGATAGCAGAGTCTTGCCAGCTAGCGATCCGGCATACCAAGCCTCGGCTTTTATCGCTGAGAATTTTCCCGGGCAAGAAAGCAACCCGATTGAAATCGTATTTCCAAATGGCGCTGGAAAAGAATTTGCTATCTCTGAATACGCCAAAGAGTTACAGTC
>JBJTUU010000045.1:0-2916 GCA_046080845.1 Actinomycetales bacterium
TCAAGGTATCTAGAACGCATAGGCCATATCCAATTGCTTTTCCGGCTTCACTTAAGACAAAGCTAGTTTCGGTTGCTAACGTTACATATGGCCCAACATAAATCTCACCAATAATTTCAACGTTGAGAAATTTTCCAGTCGCATCATTTCCGGAATCGCCGGTTTTGATTGCGACGTGATAGAGATCAAACAGGTCCGATAACGTCGCCTTGCGAATCTCGATAGCACTCACTGAGCGATAATCTCGCGCCAAGCCTAGATTTATCTAGCGGCGATAGATACGCTCCGGATAATGACGACCGAAACGGCAGTAATTCGTGCGAAAGAGAACTTAATTGGTCTCTTATCCCAGCTACCTCAAGGTGACCGGCTGCCAGGGGAACGGATATTGGCTGAGGAGTTTGGGGTCTGTCGTGTCACACTTCGTCGAGCTATCGATGATCTAATCTCAGATGGAAAATTAGAACGTCGTGCCCGTTCCGGAACTTTCATTAAGCGCCCCATGATTTCCTCAGAATTGCGCCTTAAATCCTTTACCGAAGAAATAAGAGAACGAGGTCAACATCCTTCAACAAAATTGATTTCATTTAAGCGCACAAAGGCAACAAAGAATATTGCAAAACAACTATCAATAAGAGAGCGAGAAGAAATTTTCGTGATCACTAGGCTACGGCTTGCAGATGAAATGCCAGTTGCCATTGAAACTTTGAAGATATCCTGTCGTGCAATGCCGACTCTTACCGAAAAAGATCTTCTTGGTTCACTGTATGACACGTTTGCTGAAAGATTCGCTATTCGCATAACAAATGCAAAGGCGAGCATCAAAGCGCATATCTCAAGCGAACGAGAGCAAGAGTTACTACAGATCAAGAGCAATGTTCCTTGTTTAATTATAAAAATGGTTGATCGAGATCAAAATGACAATCCAGTCATGACAGCAGAGTGCATCTATCGCAGTGATCTATACGAATTGCAAATCCAAGTTAGTGCGAATATGTCCGAGCTGAGCTCCATAGATACTAAGAGGGTTTCATGAAGGCACAATCGCGCTATCTAAAGAATCTAATTGCAAAACTGGAACAGTTAGAAACCGCTGACGAGGCAATCGAAAAAACTTCGATAGCAATTGCAGATTCGCTAGAACAAGATGGATTAATACATGTTTTTGGCACAGGCCACTCTCACATGTTGGCGGAGGAAATGTTCTATCGGGCTGGTGGTTTAGGTTCCGTAAATCCTATTCTTGAGGAAGATCTAATGCTTCATAAGAATGCCAGTCGGAGTACTGAACTAGAACGTGATGCCCACTTAGCCAGTCAAATCTTGGGTAAACACAAACTAAGTAAAGGCGATATTTTTATTATCGCTTCAAACTCAGGTGGAAATGCCTTGATTGAAGCGATGGCAAATGAGGTAAAGCGACAAGGTTTAGTTTTGATTGCCATCACGAGTATTCAGCACGCGACTTCCAATAACGCGCGGGCACAAGGGAGGAAACTCCATGAACTTGCCGATATTGTTATTGATAATTTGGGGGAAGTCGGAGACGCCACGATTTCTTATCCGCAAATTAAGGAAAAAGTTGGTCCATCATCAACGGTTTTGGGTGCAGCGATAGTCAATTCCATCTCGGTACGAGCGGTGGAAATTCTTCTAGAGAGAGGCTTTCGTCCTAAAATTTTCAGTAGCAGCAACTTAGTGTCAGGTGATGGACACAATAACGAGTTGATTGCGCACCTGAAAGAGCGAATTTTGATTTTATGAATGGCGCATCAAAAAGGACTGCGCTGGTGAGTGGCGCTGGCGCGCCAGGCGGCATCGGATTTGCGATTGCCCGTCAACTAAAGAATTTAGGTTACGAAGTTTTAATTACTGCAACCACCGAACGCATTATGGATCGCGCTCGTGAACTTGGAGTAACTGGCGCAATTGCTGATCTAACGGTCGAGTCGGAATGTCAGGAGTTAATCTCAAGAATTCCAAAATTGGATGTACTAGTTAATAACGCCGGCATGACCAGTATGCGTTCACCGCTTGGTAGTGATGAAGCTGCTTCACTTACTGAAATAACTACTGCAGCGTGGGAGCGGGGCATCAAGCGCAACCTAGATACCGCATTTAATTTAACTAAAGCGGCGCTTCCCAAATTGCGAAATTCTAAGAGCGGGCGAATTGTGATGATAAGTAGCGTAACTGGCGGTTTGATGGCGATGGCACATCAGCCGGTGTACGCAGCCGCAAAAGCCGCGATGATTGGATTAACTCGCGCAGTGGCACTCGATGAAGCAAAGTTCGGAATAACTTGTAATGCGGTACTTCCGGGTTGGATTGCAACTGATACTCAGAACGCTCATGAAAGCGCCCAAGGTGCGAAAACTCCACTGGGAAGAAGCGGCACCCCGGAAGAGATTGCCGGATTAGTTAGCTGGTTAATCTCGGAGAGCGCGGGATTTATGACGGGTCAGGCGTTAGTGATGGATGGTGGAAACTCGATTGTGGAGGAGCGAAATTGATTCGCTCCGCAAAGATTTCTGATGCTCCGATAATTCTTGAGTTGATTAAAGAGCTAGCGGAATATGAAAAAGCGGCAGGGGAAGTAGTCGCAACTGTAAAAGAAATTGAAGCAACAATCTTTGCAGATTATCCAAAAGTATTCTGTGAAGTAGTCGAAGTCGACCATCAAGTTGTTGGTATCGCGATCTGGTTTCTTAACTATTCAACTTGGCAAGGTCTACATGGAATCTACCTAGAAGATCTCTATATAAAGCCGGATTTCCGAGGACGTGGTTTTGGGAAAGCGTTATTGCAACATCTCGCAAAGATTTGTACTGAGCGAGGCTACGGAAGATTTCAGTGGTGGGTATTGGACTGGAACTCACCAGCTATCGAGTTCTATCGCTCGATTGGCGCAGTTCC
>JBJTUU010000046.1:0-55174 GCA_046080845.1 Actinomycetales bacterium
GAAATGATCTCTTCGATTTTCTAAATGAACCTCCGATTGAACCTGGTTCGCCGGTTATGAATTTTCTAGAGGCAATACATAATTTTGCTAAACCACTGATTGCAGCCGTTTCAGGGAATGCAGTGGGAATTGGAACGACCATGCTTCTACATTGTGACTATGTGACCGCTCATCCCGAAACTCGATTTTCGATGCCCTTCGTATCATTGGGATTGGTTCCAGAAGCTGGATCCTCACTTCTTTTCCCAAGGCTCGTGGGCTATCAGATTGCCAGTCAGGTATTCCTAAGTGGTGAACCATTCGATTCAAATCTTGCAAAGACTTTCGGTTTGGTTGCAGAAATTTCAGATTCTCCGCTAGAGGTTGCGATGGCGTTTGCCAAGAAAGTGGCGGAACAGCCTCCTAATGCCGTGATCCAAACTAAAGCCCTCTTAAAGAGCGAGCTACATGAAAAAGTTGCTGCGGTAATGCGAGCCGAAGGCGAGTTATTTCAAATGGCACTTCAATCAGATGAAGCGAGAGAAGCTTTTATGGCCTTTCTTGCGATACGAGGTAAATGATGTCCCTTAAAGATAAAAGAATTTTTGTTACTGGAGGGTCACGAGGCATTGGACTCGCGATAGCGCTTCGCGCTGCCGCCGATGGCGCCCAGGTCGCAATTGCGGCTAAGACTGCCGATCCACATCCGAAATTACCAGGAACAATTTTTACCGCTGCCGATGAAATTAAAGCGGCCGGTGGAACCGCACTTCCGATTCAATGCGATATTCGCGATGAAGAGCAGATAGCCCAAGCCATAGAAAAGACTGTTTCGGAATTTGGCGGATTAGATATCTTGATCAACAACGCAAGCGCGATAAACCTCACCTCCACACTTGCTACGCCAGCCAAGCGATTTGACCTGATGTTTGATGTAAATGTGCGAGGCACATTCTTGACCTCACAAGCTGCTATTCCTCATTTAAAGGATTCGGCAAAAGCCGGAAGGAATCCGCATATTTTGACACTCTCACCACCACTTTCCATGAAAGCTAAATGGTTTAAGAATCATGTTGCCTACACAATGGCAAAATATGGAATGAGTATGTGCGTTCTAGGTATGTCCGAAGAATTTCGTAGGGATGGAATAGCCATTAATGCGCTCTGGCCAAGAACCGCAATAGATACCGCCGCCCTGCAGATGATTCCGGGAATCGATACCGCAGCTTGTAGAAAGCCAGAGATATTGGCTGATGCCGCCTATGAAATTTTGAAGCGGACCAGCACTGAATGCACCGGAAACTTTTTTGTCGATGATGAGGTTCTGGCTTCGGCGGGAATTACAGATCTTGATAAATATGCCGTTGTCCCTGGCACGAAAGACTTCTTGCTAGATTTCTTTCTAGATTAAAGTCGAAAGCCAGCGGGTAATTCCAAGCGATGCTCGGCAAGTAATGACGGCTTTGCAAAAAGTTGCGAGGTTGGCTCATCAGCTGTAATCACACCCCCAGCCAAAATCACTGAGCGCTCGCAAAGCTCAAGTGCATAAGGCAAATCGTGAGTAACAAGGAGAACTGTTACATCGAGAGAGCGGAGGATTTCCGCTAACTCCCTTCTCGAAGCAGGATCAAGATTGGAAGACGGTTCATCTAGAACAAGAATTTCCGGATTCATAGCCAAGACCGTTGCGACTGCAACTCTTCTCCGCTGTCCAAAGGAAAGATGGTGGGGCGGGCGATCCTTGTAGTCGAGCATTCCCACTTTCGCAAGAGATTCATCAACGATTCTTGCTAATTCATCGCCGCGAAATCCTGAATTATAAGGACCAAACGCGACGTCTTGGGCAACTGTTGGCATAAATAGCTGGTCATCCGGATCCTGAAAAACTATGCCGACTTTTTCTCGAACGTGGCGCAAACTTTCTACATTTTTCGAATCAACTAATGTGTCTACAACCGTCACACTTCCTTGCTGGGTAGGAATAATTCCATTGAGGTGTAGTACCAAAGTAGTTTTACCGGCTCCGTTTGGGCCAAGCAATGCGACTCTCTCGCCCTTTCGAATTTCAAGATTTACACCAAAGAGTGCTTGATGGCCATCTGGATAGGCATATGCTAAGTTTTTGATTCGTAAACTAAATTTATTGTTCATAAAAATAATCCTGTTGCAACCGAGATAATTCCTGCGGCGCCTGGAAGCAAGAACGCCGATTGTAAATCAGTCTTGCGACTGCCATTATCGTCGGGCATTTTCCCTCGGAAGCCTCTCGCTAACATAGCAAGATAAACTCTCTCTCCGCGCTCGTATGAGCGGATAAACAAAGCGCCGAGAGTTTGGCTAAGGACTCGCCAAGATCGAACTCCTTTTGCCTGAAAACCGCGGGATTCTCTAGCAATTCTCATGCGAATCAGCTCGTCATTTACCACATTCAAATATCGAATCATAAAACTAGCGATTCCCAAGATCGGTGCTGGAATTCTCAATCTAGCTAGCCCTTCCAGTATTGCCCTGGCACTAGTAGTTGCAGAGAGAATTATCGCCATAAAGACACCTATAGTTCCTTTCGCGATTATTGAGGCACCAGCCAATAAGCCAGACTCGTAAAGGCTAAGTCCAAAAAAATCAACCTTCTCGCCAGTGCCAAAGAAAGGCATCAAAATTGCAAATAGTATGAAGGGAATCTCAATTAAAGATCTAAGAAAAAGTGTTCGAAAGGGAATCTGGGCCAGCCGAGTTAAAATCAATATGATGAACAGGAAGCAGATATAGGCAACATAATTTTGAATCGGAGTAGCTACTACAACAAGCACGAATAAGAAAACACTCAAGATTTTAGTTTCTGGCGATAAGTCATGAATAAGAGTATGACGGTGAAGATAAAGACGTTCACCTACGTCGTGGCCGTGGTGGTGGTGCTTTTTTAGCTTTACTTGCTTTTTCTCATTCTCTTAGAGAACGCAAAGACTAGATAAGCGACAACGGCTGTGGCGAGAACACCGATCACACCAGATAAACCCACGCTTAGTCGGGCATTTTCAAGTCCGGAAATTCCATAGTCGGCGAGTGGTGATCCGGACACAGAGGAATCCTTCGCAGTTTCAAGAAAACCCACATCTTCAGCAACTTTTTCAAGTCCATCTGGATGGGATGAGGCATAAAAAGAGAGTGCTCCAGCGACAATCAATGACGCTGCAAAAAATGCGAGGTAGAAGCGTCCCATTTTCTTCTTCACCCGCGAACCTCCAGAATTGGTTTATATCCGTAAACTAAATCAGATCGAGTTGCAAGAATCGAAGAGATAGTTATAAAAGTAATTAGTGCTTCTCCTAAACCGATTAATAAATGAGTCCCGACCATTGCTGATGTAACAGTGGTCGCAGGAATTGTTCCAGTTCCGCCAAGTGCATATTGAAAAGAGAAACCAAGAGCGGCGATTGGAACTGAGATATATGCGGCAATAGTTGCAGCTACAGCTACACCGAATTTCGATTTGGCGAAAATTTTCCGAAGTGTTCTAAAGAGTAGATGGCTAGCCCAAACAGCGAGAATTGAGATGTTAAAAATATTTAGCCCAAGGGCGCTCAATCCACCATCTGCGAATAAGAGCGCTTGAACGCCGAGGACAACTGTCAGTGCCAACGTCGCAGCATGTGGCCCTACTAGGGCGGTGGCCAGTGCGGCTCCGAGAAGATGGCCACTTGTGCCCGCGGCAACGGGAAAATTAATCATCTGGGCTGCGAAGATAAAGACGGCAGTGAGTCCAGCCAGAGGGGTAGTGCGATCATCGAGCGCCGCTCCTGCTCTCCGAAGCGAGATTGCAATAAGGGCGATGGAGAGAATTCCAAAAAGTGCGCTTATGGGGATACTGATGAAGCCATCTGGGATATGGAGTTTGGCAATAATCATTCCCATAGGTTAATGCAAATCATTTGCATCTGCAACAGAATGGCGTAAATACCTCATAGTTTCGCCCTAGATTTACTGGGTGACCGGCATGAGTCTTCGCTCAAGAACCTGGATTTCGCTCTGGACTGTTTACATCGTCTGGGGCTCCACATATTTCGGTATTGCCAAGGCGGTCGAGAGTATGCCTCCCTTGCTCTCCATGGGAGTCCGCTTTCTAGCTGCCTCAAATTTGATTCTGATCTACTTAATGATGAAGTCGGGTCGCACCGTTTTGCAGATACCGCGGCGCGAATATTTGACAGCTTCCACGCTAGGTATAGGCGCATTGGCAGTTGGAATAGGGACGGTTGCAATTGCGGAGAAGCACATCCCGACGGGCGTGGCCTCACTGATTATTGCGGCCTTGCCGTTATGGGTTGTGTTGTTTAGGACTTTAACTCGAGAGTCAATTCCAGGATTAACTTGGCTAGGGACTCTTATTGGATTTGCTGGGGTTGTGATACTCGTAAAACCAGGTGGAATTAAACCGATTAGCAGTTCAAATTCGGAGGAAGTTATCTTCTATATGTTTCTAGTAGTTATTGGAAACTTTATTTGGGCATTTTCTACTTTCATAGCCCCCAAGCTTCAATTGCCCAAGAATTTGCTGCTCTTTACCGCGATAGAAATGCTTGCTGCAAGTTTTGCCCTAATTTTATCTGGCCTTATAAGAGGCGAGAGATTCTCCGGATTTTGTCAGAGCTCTTTTGAATCTTGGTTCTGGTTTGGCTATCTCGTCCTTGTCGGTTCAATTATTGCTTTTACTGCCTATCTCTGGCTAGTAGTGAACGCTCCGGTATCGCTCGTTGCCACATACGCTTACGTAAATCCTGTGATTGCCGTGCTCTTGGGTGTCCTATTTCTCAATGAGGTAATCACTTTCAATTACGCTATCGGAGGCATAATCATTATCCTCGGCGTATTGGTCGTTGTAACCAGTGAAAGTAGGAGGAAACGGGAAGCATGATTGAATTAATCGTTTTCATATTGGTCGCTGCCTTTATATTAGAGGCATCGCTGGAACAGTTAAATCAAGGAAGTGCCCTAAAGAAACCGGATCCCTTAGTTGCTGATTTATACGATAAAACAGGGCGAGAGAAATCTATTAAATATGGTGCAGAGAGAAATCGTTTAAGCCTACTTTCAAGCGCACTCTCCCTCTCAGTCTTAATTCTCGCGCTGACATTTGGATGGTTTGCAGCTCTGGACCGACAAATCTCAAAATCTATAGATAACGCTCAGTTGACCTCTCTAGTCTTCATTGGGTTGTTATCTGTAATATCTTGGTGGATCTCACTTCCGTTTACGCTTTATTCCACTTTTTCGATAGAGAAGAGATACGGCTTTAATAAGACCACGCTCAAATTGTTTATCGTTGATTCTATAAAAGGCACTTTGATCAGTTTGGTAATTGGTGGACCGATCTTGGCCTTGGTGATCTGGCTTTACCAAGAATTCCAGGGGAGTTTTTGGATCTATGCCTGGGCATTGGTTGCCGCAGTCTCCCTGTTCATGTTCATGTTTGGCACCAAGTTGATACTGCCGCTCTTCAATAAATTGACTCCGCTACCAAGTGGAGCCCTTAAAACAGCTATTTCTAATTACTGTGATAGCCAAGGATATTCGCTTAAGAACCTATATGTCATGGATGGTTCTAAACGCTCAACTAAGGCAAACGCATTTTTTAGTGGTCTTGGTAAAAGTAAGACTATTGTTCTTTTTGACACTTTAATAGAGAAGTTAACGCAAGATGAAATTGTTGCGGTACTTGCCCATGAAATTGGCCATTACAAGAAGCGACATACCTTGGCATCTTTTATCGCCTCGAATTTTCAAACATTTGCCATCTTTGCCCTATTTGGCTGGGCTTTACAGTATGACCAACTTTCAGAAGCGCTTGGTGCTGCGACCCCTAGTTTCCACCTCTCGGCTTTAACTTTCTTTATTTTATTGACCCCGCTACAGATAGTTCTTGGACTTATAAATAACTCGTTATCTCGGAAAAATGAATTTGCTGCAGATACTTTTGCTGCTCAAACTTATAAGAGAGCGCCAATGCGCTCGGCGCTCTCCAAAATATCTACAGACAGCCTTTCAAATCTGACTCCACATCCGCTCTACGTCGCCTTCAATTACACCCATCCGCCACTTGTGGCGCGATTGCGTAACGTTGGCTGATTTAGATATCGAAATAGAGTTCGAATTCGGCTGGATGTGGCCGGAGTCGGACGTAATCAATCTCTGATTGACGCTTCCAGTTAATCCAAGTTTCGATCAAGTCTTTTGTGAAGACTCCACCTTTAGTGAGGAACTCGTGGTCGGCCTCAAGGCTATCGATTACCGCATCTAGCGAACCTGGAACTTGTGGAATCGCTTTCGCTTCATCACCGTGTAATTCATAGAGATCCTTATCTACCGGAGCTGGTGGTTCAATCTTGTTGGTAATGCCATCAATTCCGGCCATGAGAATCGCTGAGAAAGCCAAGTACGGATTCGATGAAGGATCAGGGCAGCGAAACTCAATTCGCTTCGCATTTGGACTTGAACCAGTAATCGGGATTCGTATACATGCGGAACGATTTCTTGCCGAATAGACGAGGTTCACCGGAGCTTCATAACCTGGAACTAGTCGTTTGTAGGAGTTAACCGTTGGATTAGTGAACGCAAGTAGCGATGGCGCATGCTTTAGTAAGCCACCGATATACCAACGTGCTACATCGGAAAGATTGGCATAACCATCACCCCAGAAAAGCGGTTTGCCATTTTTCCAAAGGGATTGGTGGCAGTGCATGCCAGAACCATTGTCACCGAAGAGCGGCTTTGGCATAAACGTCACGGTCTTTCCAGCCTGCCATGCGGTATTTCTTACAACGTACTTAAACTTCATTAGATCATCGCCGGCATGAAGAATATCGTTGAATCGATAGTTAACTTCCATCTGTCCTGCGGTGCCAACTTCATGATGTGCACGCTCAACGGAAAGTCCAACTTTCTCCAAATTCATAACCATCTGATCGCGCAAATCTGCAAATTGATCTGTAGGAGAAACTGGGAAGTAGCCACCTTTGATTCGGGTGCGATAGCCACGGTTAGGAGTGCCATCTGCATCGGCAACTATTCCGGTATTCCAAGCACCTTCATATGAGTCAATCTCGTAATAACCAGTGTTCATTCCAGTCAGATATCGGACTCGATCAAAGACATAGAACTCAGCTTCCGGGGCGAAATATGCGGTGTCGGCAATCCCAGTTGAACGCATGTACTCAACTGCCTTATTTACAACTTGGCGGGGATCGCGTGAATAAGGTGAATTATCATCGGGGTTTACTACCGAGAAATTTACGATCAACGTCTTTTCTTTTCGGAATGGGTCAATAAATGCGGTCTCAGCGGCAGGCAGAAGTTTCATATCTGATTCGTGGATTGACTGGAAACCTCGAATTGATGAACCATCAAACATCAATCCATTTGTGAAAACGTCTTCAGTAAATTGATGAGCTGGCACATTGAAGTGATGCTGAATTCCCGGTAGGTCAATGAAGCGCACATCGACTAGCGCAACATTTTCTTTCTTTATGAAACTTATCAACTCCGATGATGACTTAAACATGCAATCTACTCTTTCCTAGGTAAGCGGTTAGGACTTCAGCGTCCCGGGCATGGCTAAATCGTAGATGGCTCGGGTGAAAATGTGATGACCGTTTTGTTACGGTCATGTTTCTAGGAGGGCTTTGGGCTAGCGTTGCGCCGTGGGTGAGCGTGCTGGGTTTCTTCGCAGATTTGGCGCGATCAGCGTTGATTGGGCGATTGCTAGCTTTACTACCGCCCTGATCTATCCCCTCCAATCAAGTGCGTTAGCGCCTTCCATTGTTCGATTGGCAATTTTCGTATTTGAAGTGGGGCTACTGACCTCACTCGGTGGCGCTTCAATCGGAAAGCGCGTCTTTGGGATAAGAGTTTTTAGTTGGCCGGACTATTTCTATGTAAAACCAGGATCTGCGTTCTTGCGATCGCTCTTAGTGGCATTAGTAATTCCAGTTTTCCTAATTGATGGTGAAGGCAGGGGATTACATGAACGCCTTAGTAAAACTACCGTGCTTCGAAAAAACTAGCGAGGTCGCGGCATCCTAAGGTTTTTAGGCATTGGACCTTTTGGAATTGGAATATTCATTCCGCCGATTGATTTTAAGCGAGCTCTTAACTCGCGTAATTGAACCGCAGCCAACTTCTTCGGAAATTTCTTAAGGTTACGTTGTAACTTCTTTACCGATACTTCGTTAGCGCCATTGCCAACAATTAATTCATGAATTGGAACGCCCGGCGCAAACCGCTCCATCTTGCGACGTTCGTCAGTTAGCAGGGCGCGCACTGCATAGCCACCCTCACCAACTAGAACGATCCCAGGTTTCCCGACGGCGCGATGGACCATATCTTGATTCTTATTTACATTAACCGCTGGCGTGACAGTCCAGCCTCTTCGGATTGACATCAATACGCTGGCGCCGGCACCAGGCTGACCTTCAATGGAGGCATAAGCAGCGTTACTTGCGAGGCGGGTAAAGAAAAAGAAGGCACCGAGAAATGCCAATGGGAAAGTAACGAAAGCGGCATAACCAGGTCGGTCCCAGATCGATCCGATTCCAATACCAATTGCCCAGATTGGAATGAAGACGGCGAGACAGCGCGCTAAGACAAACGAATACTTTCCGTTTGCTAAAGCGTAAGCATCGCGAATTGTTTTAAATCGCTTCTCGTTAGGATCTCGTTTTTTGCGACCAAACATTTTCTAGTTTTCCTTCCTCGTACGCTTTGCTAATTCAACCATCTCCGGGGTTGGCGCAGTTCCACCGAGGCGAGCCGGTGCCCACCGCATGCCGATATGTGAGTCTGGATACTCGTTTTGAACGGTATGGAGCAATTTCTCCATTGCGCTCTGCAAAACCCGAAGCGCTGAATCTGGGTTTTCGGATGGCGAAATTATTAGAGGTTCTCCTACCGCAACGATGATCGGGACATTTGATCGGGAAAAGTTTCTGGGCTGGCCCTTGGTCCAAATTCTTTGGCTACCCCAAATAATTGTGGGCAGGATTGGCGCTCCAGATTCCATGGCCAACCGGACTACTCCCGTCTTCATCTCTTTTAATTCAAAACTCTGAGAGATTGTTGCCTCAGGAAAGACCCCAACAATTTCACCATTTTGTAAAGCTTTCAGCGCCTCCACAAATGATGGACCGCCATTTTTCCGGTCAACGCTGATGTGTTTCATACCTCGCATCAATGGGCCAGCTACCGGATGGTCAAAGATTTCCCGCTTGGCCATGAATCGAACTAATCGTTTCGATGAGAGCAGCGCAGTTCCGGCGATTGCGAAATCCAAATAACCGACATGATTCATCGCAAGAATCGCAGCCCCTCTTCGTGGGACATGGGCCTCGCCTCGAAATTGAAATTGCAAACCTAAAGCTCGCCAGAATGTTTTGAAGATCCCAATTACTGGGGGATACACCAATTCAGCCATTTGATATTGCTCGAGCTGCCATGGCTTCTTTGTATAAACGTCCAGCGCGGAAGCTAGAGCGCACGAGCGGCCCACTCATAACTCCGAGGAAACCCAGAGCTTTCGCTGCTGCGGCAAGTTCGACAAATTCTTCAGGTTTAATCCAACGTTCTACCGGATGGTGTCGAGGCGAGGGCCGCAGGTATTGGGTAATAGTGATCAGATCGCAACCTGCATTCTGTAGATCAGATAGAGCCTGCAAGATCTCCTCAATAGTTTCGCCCATACCTAAGATCAGATTAGATTTTGTAATCAAGCCGAAATTTCGAGCCTGCGAAATAACATTTAATGAGCGCTGATAATCAAAAGCAGGTCGGATCCGTTTGAAGATTCGAGGTACCGTTTCTAAATTATGTGCAAACACTTCGGGGCGGGATTCAAAAACCTCGGTCAATAGCGCGGTATTTCCAGAGAAATCAGGGGCGAGCATCTCAACCCCACATTCCGGATTTAAGCCATGAATCGCCCGAATAGTTTCGGCATATAACCACGCGCCTTCATCTTCTAAATCATCTCGTGCAACACCGGTCACTGTCGCATAACGAAGTTCCATAGCGCGAACTGATTCCGCTACGCGACGCGGTTCATCGCGATCTAACGGTTCTGGTTTTCCGGTATCTATGTTGCAGAAGTCGCAGCGACGGGTACATTGCTCACCACCAATTAAGAAAGTAGCTTCACGGTCTTCCCAACATTCAAAAATATTTGGACAAGCTGCCTCTTGGCATACCGTGTGTAGCCCTTCTCGGTTAACTAGAGACCGGAGTGACATATATTCCGGTCCCATCTTGGCGCGGGTCTTTATCCAATCCGGCTTCTTCTCGATTGGGGTCGCAGCATTGCGCGCTTCAATCCGAAGCAATTTACGTCCGTCCGGTGCGATCATCAGATAGCAACCTTTCGAAGCGCCTCCGTAATTTTTGTGGACACAACCTCAATTAAGTCAGTTGTTAAAACCGGCCGCTGCAACTCATTACTAATTGAAGTAACGCCGGCATCGGCGATTCCACAAGGGATGATTCGATTGTAATAAGAGAGGTCCGGATTTACATTTAGCGCAAAACCATGCATCGTGACGCCACGAGCAACTCTAATTCCGATAGCCGCAATCTTTCGGTCGCCCCTGGTATCTCTAATCCAGACGCCACTTCTTTCGCAATATCTTTCGCCGGGGATCCCTAAATCCTGACAAATTTCAATCAAGGCAAGCTCAAGTTCTCGTACAAATCCGACCACATTCTCCGGTTCTCGTAATTTCACAATCGGGTATCCAACTAATTGACCTGGGCCATGAAATGTAATTTTCCCACCGCGGTCCACATCAATGACTTTAGATCCATCTGTTGGACGTTCTTCAGGGAGAGTTCTCCGACCTGCAGTAAAAATTGGTGGATGTTCAAGTAGCAACAATTGATTTTCGCCACCATTTGCAACTTCATTATGAAGTTTTCGCTGCAGTTGCCAGGCAGTTTCGTAATCGATCTGCCCAAGATTCTGGATTGAGATGGCAGCTGTGGTCGTGCTCACCCCCTAAGCCTACTTTCAGAAGAGTGGTGGCGCTCTCGATTGGGCGGTGCCGCCAGCGGGCAATAAGATTGTGAGTTATGACTGCTACGAATGAGAAACAACTACGCAAGCGCGCACGGAAAGCCCTCTGGATTGCGATCGTGACAATTGTCGCCTGGTTAGCTATTGGCGGCTTCTCCGGACAGGCATTCTCAAAGATCTCCAACGTCCAAGAAAATGATAACTCGGCTTTCTTACCTAGTAGCGCAGAATCGACCGCCGCAAGCAAGATCACGGTCAAATTCCAAGATCAAAGTGCGAATTTATTGCCTACTCTTTTGATTTTTGTAGGGGACATTAGTCCGATAAAAAATCCTGCCGAGTTTGAAAAAGTTAATAAGTTCGCTACAGATTTGGGTGGGAAAGTTCTACCTGGTTCTGGTAAGCCACTATCTAATTATTTTGCTCCCGGGATTCCGTTGCAAGCAATTCCATCACAAGATGGAAAAGCGGCACTAATCAATGTCCAGTTAAACGCAGATATTGCTGGTGAGAATATTGGCGATGAGCCAGCTCTGCCTATAATTATTGAGTTTATTCGGGAAGAAATGAAGGCAGCTGTTCCCGGTATCGATTCGCATGTGACTGGACCTGGTGGCATCTTCTCAGATCTCTTTGATGCTTTCGGGTCAATTGATACCACCTTGTTGCGAACAACCTTGATTGTTGTTGCTTTGATTTTGATTCTGGTCTATCGCTCGCCAATTCTTTGGATAATCCCACTTTTCACCGCAGGTACTGCCCTTGGACTAGCGACGATGATTGTCTATTACTTGGCTAAAGCAAATATTGTTGATTTAAATGGCCAGACCCAAGGAATTCTGGATGTTTTGGTGTTGGGTGCCGCAACTGATTACGCGCTACTCCTAATTTCCAGATATCGAGAAGAGTTACATCACCACCAATCCAGAGTCGATTCCATGAGAATCGCGCTCCGGGGTGTGATCGAGCCAATTTTGGCCTCTGGATCTACTGTGATCGCCGGTTTGATGGTCTTGTTACTGAGCGACCTATCTAGCAACCGCGGATTAGGACCGGTTGGTTCAATTGGAATTGCTTCCGCCATGGTTGCAGCTTTGACCTTATTGCCCGCACTCTTGATTGTGGTTGGTCGTTGGGTCTTCTGGCCAAGAATTCCGCGCTTTGATGATGTCGATGAAAAGTTATCTGGATTTTGGGCGAAAGTTGGCTCCCAGGTAGATCGACGTCCTAAACCGATATGGATTTCAACTGCCGTAGGGCTAATTGTTCTTGCCGGATTCTCCACCACTTTAAAGAGCGATGGCTTATCTCAAACCGAGGCGTTCACCTCGAGAACTGATTCGGTGATCGGCCTAGAAAAACTGGGTGAACACTTTCCAAGCGGTGAGGGATCGCCAGTAGAAATTATTGTTCCGCAAGCAAAGATCGACTCGGTTACATCTGCGATAAAGGCGATCCCAAATGTTGCAAGCGTGGCTCCAGTTACAGTTCAAGATCCGGTAACTAGACAGCCAACTAGCGAGCTGAAGATCGTTGATGGCCAGGCTCTGCTTTATGCGACATTGAATGTGCCGGCCGATTCTTCGCAGGCCAAGGAATTAATTCCAACGCTCCGTGCAGCTGTTAAATCAGTTGACCAATCTGTATTGGTGGGCGGACAAACCGCGATTGGTTTCGATATTGATGAAGCCTCTAAGCGAGATAACCGGGTAATTATTCCGACGGTCTTGCTACTAATTGCAATCATTCTCGGGTTGCTCTTGCGAAGTATTTTGGCGGCTGGACTTCTACTAATTACTGTGGTCCTGTCCTTTGCGGCAACCCTCGGAGTCTGCGCTCTTGTATTTGAGCACGTATTCGGATTTGCTGGAACTGATGCCTCATTCCCGCTATTTGCATTTGTCTTCTTGGTGGCGCTCGGTATCGATTACAACATTTTCTTAATGACGCGAGTGCGAGAAGAAGCGCAGAAAATTGGAACTCGAGCCGGCGTCATAAAAGGATTGACCGTAACCGGTGGCGTTATTACTTCTGCTGGAGTTGTTCTAGCCGCAACCTTTAGCGTGCTCGGAGTGTTACCACTCGTATTCTTAGCCGAGATTGGTTTTGCCGTTGCCTTTGGCGTGCTGCTAGACACAATCGTGGTTCGATCTCTGTTGGTGCCCGCTCTCGTTAAGGTAATTGGACCAAAGATTTGGTGGCCTTCGAAGTTGCAGCACCAGCCAAACTAATGCGCGTTGGCATTATCGGTTACGGCTTAGCCGGCAAACATTTTCATGCCCCACTTCTGCAGTCAGCTGGTTTCTTTATTGCCGCTATTGCATCACGCTCGCTAGACCGGCGCGGTGATGCGCACCGCGATTTTCCACTTGCCACAATACTTGCATCAGCTGAGGAGTTGGTTGCCGAAGAGCTCGACTTGGTAGTTGTCGCATCTACAAATGAAGTTCATGTAGAACATGCCAAACTTGCGATCGACGCGGGAATTCCAGTAGTCGTAGATAAGCCCGTTGGTCGAACCTATTTCGAAACCATGGATCTCTTTGATTACGCAGATAGTAAATCAATACCGGTTACCGCTTTTTTTAATCGACTCTTTGATAGCGATACTTTGACGATAAAAGAGGTAATAAAGGACGGGACTATCGGTGAGATTTTTAGATACGAATCTAGATTTGAAAGATTTCGACCAGAACCAAACCCAGCGGCTTGGCGTGAAAGCACGAGTTCAATTGATGGGGGAGGTCTGCTACTAGATCTGCAAACTCACTTACTCTCCATCGCTCTGGAACTCTTTGGTCCGGCAGAGATGAAATATTCCTCATTGCGCAGCGTAAAGGGAGCTGCAGATGATGATGTCTTTTTAGTTCTCAACCATGCATCCGGAGTGGAATCTCATTTATCCGCAAGCTCGATTACCGGTGCGCCAGGTCCTCGGATTCGGCTAAACGGTAGGACGGGAACTTTGATTTGCAAAGAGTTAGATCCACAGGAAGCGATGTTGCGCTCTGGAATAAGACCGGTGGAAACTGGTTGGCAGGATAGAGCTGCCGCAACAAGTGAATTTGAAATTTGGCGGGGCGAAAAACCAATTAACCATACCGGCGTGCCAGGGAACTACGTTCAGTTTTATCAGGCAGTGAAAAATTCTTTGCTAACTGGTGATGCGATGCCGGTCTCTCGAGAGTTTGCTTTAGATGTGGCTCGGCTAATTGATCAAGCAAGAGAGTTAGACAACTACCGATAATGCCACAAGTTCTTATCTGTGGCGCTGGCTGGGCGGGAATGAATGCTGCCAGGTTGCTCCAAGAGCGCGGTTTCTCTGTAAAAATTTTAGAAAAGAGCGAGCGGGTTGGCGGCCGCATTTCTACTGATTTTAAAGAGGGATTTACTTTAGATAGAGGTTTCCAAGTTATAAATCCGAGCTACGCAGAACTGAGAGAGGCTGGAGCGCTTGCGGGTCTGGTTACTACAAGAATACCGAAGGGCATCGAAATTCTTCGTGGCGATGCCATATTAAAAGCGGGAGACCCCAGGAGTGATCTCCGCTATTTGCCGACTTTGTGGCGGAAAGAATTTGGGGGTTTCCGCGAAAAGTTGGAATTTCTCAAATTTCTTCGCCAACCTACATCTGATATTTCCTTTGGTGCAGCGATGGCTAAGTCGAAGCGACTCTTCATCGAAGTCCTCAAACCGTTTCTCGATGGAGTAGTTCTAGGTGATGTCACATCAATGTCGAATCGCGTGGTTCGAGAATTAATTCACTGGTTTATCAAAGGTACTCCGGTACTTATAGAAGGTGGCGTGGCTCGCGCTTCCGAAAATTTGGCGGCTGGACTTGATATTGATTTTGGGGTAGAAATTTTGGCGGCGACTGAAAGGAAGGTAACTACAGACCAAGGTGAGTTATCTGCCGATGCAGTGGTCGTGGCTACCGACCCAATAACTGCGACTAAGTTACTTGGTTTAGCCGCCCCAGTTATGAATTTCAGTCAGACTTGGTATTTCGATCTACCAATTGGCGTTGTGACAAGTAAACACCTAAGGGTAGGAGGGCAAGGCCCGATTACAAATTCAATCGCGCTCTCAAACTTAATCGCAGACTACGCACCGGCCGGACGGACTTTACTGGCCGCAACTTGTATTGAAAAAGCCACCGAAAGTGCGGTACGAGTTCATCTCTCTCAATTATGGGGTGTTTCAGTCGATGACTGGCGATTGATTGAATGCATCGATATTCCGAATTCTCTGCCACGCATGTTGCCCGGCAGTCCATTGATCGCTACCCAGAAAGTGAATGGAGTTTGGCTCGCAGGAGATTGGTGCGCAACGCCTTCGCAACAGGGAGCGCTGCTTAGCGGAAAATTAGTTGCAAACTTGATTAGTGCTTCTCGATAAGAGCTGCAAGTGCGGGCGCCAGATGGGGAAAATCAAAACTAAACCCAGCTTCGTTAAGTTTTTGTGGGATAACTTTCTTAGAACCAAGAACTTCGGAAGCAAATCCGCCTAGAACTACCTTTAGTGCGATGCTTGGGACTGGAAATAGAGCGGGTCGATGCAAGGCACGGGCCAATGCAGAGGTAAATTCTTGGTTAGTCGCGGGGTTTGGAGAAGTGATATTGATGGGCCCTGATAATTCGCTTTCCATCAAGTAACAGATCGCGCGAATTTGATCGTGAAGTGTTATCCAAGACCACCACTGTCGACCACTTCCGAGCTTTCCACCCAAACCAAATTTAAATAGTGGCAACATCTTTCCAAGCGCGCCGCTATTGGGCTCAAGAACTAATCCGGTTCTTAGCTTTACCGTCCGAACACCACCAGCAAGGTCAGCCGCTGCCTCCCATTGTTTACATACCGCTGCTAGAAAATCATCTCCAGGGCGATCATTTTCCGTGACGGCTCGATTGCCGGTTTCGCCATACCACCCAATAGCGCTAGCTGATATGAAGATAGATGGCTTTAGTTGAGCAACTGCATTTGCAATCGTGGTTGTCCCCAACAACCTTGAATTAAGAATTTCGGTGCGATAACTCTTGCTCCATCGCTTATCGCCAACATTTGCGCCAGCTAGATGTATTACTGCATCAACGCCTTCAAGCGGCGCTAGATCAATAGTGCCCTTACGTGGATCCCAGAAAACTTCATCGGCAGATATGACCGGGCGTCTTACTAGTTTCTGGACCGTATGGCCCTCAGATTTAAGGTGGCCAGATAACGCGGCGCCAATCATTCCAGTAGCTCCAGTTATTGCGACGCGTTGCGGAAGTGCAGCCACTAAAGTCCTAGATCCGCATCAAATCGTCCGGCTTCAAGGCGTTCTTTCAATGTGCTCAAGAAACGTGCCGCATCCGCGCCATCGACGATGCGGTGATCGTAGGAGAGCGCCAAATAAACCATAGAACGAATGGCAATAGTTTCGCCACCATCTTCACCTTTGACCACCATGGGTCGTTTTACTACGGATCCAATTCCGAGAATTGCAACTTGTGGTTGGTTGATTATCGGAGTATCAAAAAGTGCCCCGCGCGATCCGGTATTCGTTATTGTGAATGTACCGCCACCTAGTTCATCTGGGGAAATTTGATTGTCGCGAGTTCGTGCGGCTACATCCGAGATCTTCCTAGCGATGCCGCCCATATTTAAATCTCCAGCATCTCGGATTACTGGAACTAATAGGCCACGTTCGGTATCTACTGCTATGCCAAGATGCTCTGCCGAGTGATAAGTAATTTCATCACCAGCGACTGAAGAATTTAATACCGGATGTACTTTTAGCGCTTCGCATACTGCAACCGCGAAGAAGGGTAGGAAACTCAACTTCACACCTTCGCGACTTTCGAACGCTACTTTAGCTTGCTCTCGAAGTCGGGCAATTCGAGTTATATCAACTTCGACGACGGTCGTAAGTTGTGCGCTAACCTGAAGTGATTCCAACATTCGAGCGGCAATTACTTTACGCAGGCGTGACATCGTTACTTTTGTGCCGCGAAGCGGCGAGGCCGCAACTGGAGTGATTCGCGCAGCTGAACTCGTAGCTTGAGTTGGAGTAGTTGGTGCTGGTGTTAACGTCACTGGCCTAGCAACTGCGGCAAGTATGTCTTCTTTGCGAATTCGACCACCGACACCAGTTCCCGAAATCGTCGCCAGATTTACGCCATTCTCTTGCGCAAGTTTTCGCACGATGGGAGTTACATATGCATCAACGAGTGCGCTCTTTGTCGCAACCGGCGCTGGCGCAGGTGTAGCTACCGGTTTTACCGGAGCCACAGGTGGAGTAGGAGCGCTGGCAACTTGAGTTACTGGTTTGGTAACGGGTGCAGCAATAGTTTGGGTAGCACCGGATGAAATTGAGGCAAGTCTGGCGCCAACCGGAACCGTCGTATCCACGGGAACATCAATGGTGAGAATTACACCGGTCACTGGCGATGGAATTTCCGTATCAACTTTGTCGGTTGAAACTTCCAATAAGGGTTCATCTGCGGTTACTTGATCGCCAACCGACTTGAGCCAGCGCGTGACCGTTCCTTCCGAGACTGATTCACCTAGCGCAGGCATCGCGACAACGGTTGCTGTGCCTGAATTAGTAATAACTGGCTTGGGCGTTTCTACCACTGGAGTTGTGGGCGGGGGTGGGGTTTGTGCAACTGGCGGCGGAGTTGTTGCTGTAACAGTGGCGGCGCCATCTGCGATTACAGCTAGTTCGGTTCCAACGGCAACGGTCTGGTCGACTGCGACAACAATTTTCTGTAATACCCCAGCAGCGGGAGATGGAATTTCGGTATCGACTTTATCGGTGGAAACTTCTAAGAGTGGCTCATCTAATGCGACGGAATCACCCTCGGCTTTTAGCCAGCGAGTTACTGTGCCTTCAGTGACGCTCTCACCAAGCGCGGGCATCTTCACCGAGAAGGTCATCGCTTAATCTCCATTCCGTTGCGCTGATTATCCATGTGCATGGAGAGGTTTTCCAGCCAGCGCTAAGTGTGCTTCACCCATCGCCTCGGAGAGCGTAGGGTGTGCGTGAATAAGTGGCGCCACATCAATTGCTTCTGCTTGCCAATTAAAAATCAATTGTGCTTCGGCAAGAAGTTCGCCAACTCGTGAACCCACCATATGGATTCCAAGCACTGGACCGTTCTTTTCCGCGACCAATTTTATAGAACCGGCAGTCTTTAGGATTTGCGCCTTACCATTTCCAGCTAAGTCATAATTTAGTTCAACAACATCGAGACCACGAGCCTTCGCAGCTGCGGTAGTTAGACCAACTGAGGCCACTTCTGGTTCGGAATAGGTGACTCTTGGTACTCCATCGTAGTTAATGGGACGTGGATTTAAACCAGCGATCTCTTCGGCTACCAGAATTCCTTCTGCAAACCCAACATGGGCGAGTTGTAGAGTTGGAATCAGATCGCCGACCGCCCAAATTCCAGGGACATTGGTACAACATTTCGCATCAACAATCAGATAGCCACGATCAATGTTAAGTCCGGCCTCCTCGTAGCCCAAGTTTACCGATACTGGACCGCGACCAACTGCAACGAGTAATAGCTCAGCGGTAAAGTCTTTTCCGTTTTCTAGCGTAACTGTTACATCTTTCTTCGATTTACTTACACTCTTAAATCGTGAACCTAACTCAAAATTAATTCCGCGTTTGCGAAAGGCGCGCTCGAGTTGCTTGCTAGAAGATTCATCCTCTAGCGCAACTAAGTGCGGTAGCGCTTCAATTATGGTTACTTCAGCGCCAAAAGATTTCCAGACGGAGGCGAATTCACAACCGATTACGCCACCACCCAAGACAATCACAGACTTTGGCACCTTCTCCATATGGAGCGCATGATCGCTAGTGATGATTCGATCACCATCAATTTCTAGACCTGGGAGCGATTTTGCATATGAGCCAGTTGCTAGAACGATATTTTTTCCAGTGTATTTCTCACCATTTACTGCAACGGTATCTTTGCCAACCAATTTTCCGGCGCCTTCTACATAAGTTATTCCGCGAGATTTAACTAAACCCTGGAGACCTTTATGTAACCGGGAGATGACTCCATCTTTGTAGGTATTAACGCCAGCCATATCTATCGCATGAAAATCTGCTTTAACGCCAAACTCAGCAGCGTGCCGGGCGTTGTCAGCGATTTCGCCGGAATGGAGCAGCGCCTTAGTTGGAATGCAGCCCCGGTGGAGACATGTTCCACCCAACTTATCTTTCTCAATCAGGGCAACGGTTAAGCCAAGTTGAGAGGCACGTAACGCGCAGGCATAGCCGCCACTGCCGCCACCAAGAATTACTAGATCAAAATTTGCCATGTAGTCCTTTTCTGCCAACCCTTATCTTGCCAGTCCTACCGACGCGCTGTTGCTTCCGCCAACGCTACAAGAGTGCGAAGTGCGACACCTGTTCCGCCTACTGGGGTATATCCGTGAGGACGCTTCTTGTTATAGGCAGGGCCGGCGATATCAAGATGGAGCCAAGGCGTTTCTGGGGCGATGAAATCCTTTAAAAATAATCCAGCGACCAACATGCCCCCCATTCGTTCACCAATATTTGCGATATCGGCAACCGGTGAATCAAGCGAGGCTCGCAAATCTTCGGGAAGTGGCATTGGCCAGAAGAGCTCCCCGGAAGCTTCTGCGCAATTTAGGAATCTCTTGGATAGCGAATCATCATTTGTCATAACTGCGCTGGTGCGGGTGCCTAATGCCACGACCTGCGCTCCAGTTAGTGTTGCCACATCTACCAGACCTTCAAATTTGCGACGTCGATCAGCTTTGGCAACTTCGGCTGCGCGCACTAGAGCATCTGCCAAGATTAACCTGCCCTCAGCATCTGGATCAAGTACTTCTACCGTCTTACCACCGTAAATCTTTATTACATCACTTGGTCGCGTGGCATTATCACTAACCATATTCTCTGCGAGCGGAGCCCAAGCATCGATTCGAATCGGTAACTTTAATTCTGCAATTGCTAGAACTGCAGCACAGACCGCGGCTGCACCACTCATATCGGATTTCATCGCTTCCATGCCTTGGGCTGGCTTCAGGGCAAGGCCGCCGGTATCAAAAGTGATGCCTTTGCCCACGAAAGCGAGAGATTTTTTGGCCGTCTTCGGTTGATAAGAGATGTGAAGTAGTCGTGGCGGATTAGCCGAACCTTGCCCTACTCCAATAATTCCACCATAACCGGATTTTTTAAGCTGCGCGTCGGTGAGAATTTCTACTTTAAGGGAAAGTTGTTTCGTCAATGGTCGGAGCGCATCGCAGAAGGTAATTGGCGTCAGGTGGCTAGGTGGCGTATTCACTAAGTCTCGAACTAAAAAGGTGTGCTTAGCAATAATTTCAGCGCGACGAAGAATCGCTTTTTCTCTACCGAATTTCGAGTGAATTTCAATAGTTGTGAGCGGTGATTTCTGGGTCGCTTTAGTCCGGCCCCGGAACTTATCGAAGGAATACGATCCAAGTAGCGCACCTTCCGCTATCGCTGCAAAGCCAAGTGAGTCGCGATGCGGTAGTGAGAATGCTGCGTTCTTTAATCCTAGGAGTGATCGGGCGGCAGCTCCTGCGGCGGCTCGCAGAGTTTCATTTGGATAATCATCGGAATACTTACCCAGGCCCGAGAATATTAAGAGTTTCTTATCAGCTCCTGGAATTTTAATTACTTCATCACGGGCGCCCTCAGCCCCCATATCTGCAAGGGTTTTAAGAAGGTGCTTCTCATCTAACTTGATTCCAGCGCTTTGAATTCGCAACTCCGAAGTTGCGCCTCCTTTGACTTCTACTTTCGATAGTCCAACGACCAGAACATCAGAATTTGGGGTTTCGCTCGCGCTAATACTCGGCATTGGGCTAGGTTATTGGAGTGACTCGATATTCGCCATTACACGAGAAGCATCGCGCGCTCGCCGCAAAACTAGCCGATTTCGGAGGCTGGGAGATGCCGATTGAGTATCCGTCGGGTGGTGTGATCAACGAACACACTGCGGTTCGTGAGAATGTTGGACTCTTTGATGTATCCCATCTTGGTAAAGCAGAAGTAGTTGGAAGTGACTCACTTGAGTTTTTAAATCTAGCTCTAACCAATGATTTAGATCGAATCAAAGATGGCCAAGCTCAGTACACAATGTTATGCGACGACGCTTCCGGTGGTGTCGTCGATGATTTGATTGCCTATCGAAAAAGTAGCGATGAATTTCTATTGATACCAAATGCGGCAAATACCGCAGAAGTTGTTAAGAGATTGCAGGCAGGTGCCGGAAATTACAAAGTCACTATTACTAACTGTCACGACAAATATGGTGTTCTTGCAGCGCAGGGCCCAAATTCATCCGCGATCCTCTCGCAACTTGGAATTGATTCGAATATTGAATACATGGCTTTTATCAATGCCCGAATTGGTACGGCCGAGGTAATAGTCTGTCGAACGGGATATACCGGAGAACGTGGCTTTGAGATTCTGCCGAAGTGGAGCGATACCCCGGCGGTCTGGGATCAAATAGCCGAAAAAGTTAACGTTGCCGGTGGCTTAATCTGCGGGCTGGGAGCGCGCGATACCTTGCGAACTGAAATGGGCTACCCATTACATGGCCATGAACTCTCCCTTGAAATAACTCCGGTACAAGCAAGTGCAGGTTGGGCGGTCGGTTGGAAGAAAGAAAGATTCTGGGGCAAAGATTTCTTAAGTAAAGAGCGCGCCGCCGGTGCCTCTCGAGCGCTCCGAGGACTTCGCCTTTTGGAGCGAGGAATTCCTAGATTAGGAATGACAATCCGGAGTGGCGGAGATTCAGTTGGAGTTGTAACTAGTGGAACTTTTTCACCAACTTTGAAATGTGGAATTGCGCTGGGATTAATAAAGCCAGAGATAGAGATTGGTAGCAAAGTTGAGATAGATGTGCGGGGGCGGTTGCTCTCAGCTGAAGTCACTAAGCCACCGTTCGTAGCGTCAAAAGTTAAGTAGCAGTTTGCCTGATTGAGCATTAACCTTTCGGTATGAATCATCGCAAACTTGGCAACTCCGGGATGTATGTAAGTGAAATTACCTTTGGCAACTGGCTGACACACGGTTCGCAAGTCGAAGAAAAATCGGCAATCAAGTGTGTACGCACTGCGCTCGATCTTGGAATTACAACGTTAGATACCGCTGATATGTATGCCGGTACCCGTGCGGAGTCGGTACTTGGCCGCGCTCTAACGGGAGTCCGCCGCGAGGCATATGAATTACTCACCAAGGTTTACTGGCCAACCGGCGATGGCAAAAATGATCGAGGTCTTTCCCGTAAACATATTATGGAGTCGGTTCACGCATCTTTGAAGCGATTGAAAACCGATCACATTGATCTCTATCAGTTTCATAGATTTGATTATGAAACTCCACTAGAAGAAAGCTTAAGCGCCTTTGATGATTTGATTCGGCAAGGAAAGGTTTTCTACATCGGTTTCTCCGAATGGCGCGCCGAAGAAATTAAAGATGCACTTCGAATCCAAGAGCGAATGGGATATGACCGATTTGTTTCTAGCCAACCACAGTATTCAATGCTCTGGCGGGTTATTGAGAAAGAAGTTGTCCCTATCTGCCAAGCCAATGGCATCGGACAAATAGTCTGGTCGCCAATTGCGCAAGGCGCGCTAAGCGGCAAGTACCTACCAGGAAAGAAACCGCCGGCCGGTTCTCGAGCCACTGATAAGAAGGGTGGCGCATCCATGATCTCCCGTTGGTTGCGCGATGAGGTACTAACTGCAGTTCAGAAATTAAAGCCAATTGCCGCTAACGAGGGGTTAACGCTGGCTCAACTAGCAGTGGCTTGGGTCTTGCAGAATCCCAATGTTTCCAGCGCAATCATTGGTGCCACCAAGCCCGAACAAATCAAAGAAAATGTTGTCGCAAGCGGTGTGAAGTTAAGTCGAGAGACGATAAGTCAGATTGATCAAGCGCTGGGCAAACTTCCGGAGAAAGATCCCGCGAAGACGGAATCTCCAAAACCTAGAGCTTAGTTCCGCGAGTCACTCTCGGAAGCGGAGCCCGCAACCTTCTAATTTGGGTGGAACGTAGCCAACCATAAAGGCCAACGCCTTTCGCCCCACCAGCTGCAGTATCTTCCGGAAAGCGTTTCCGTACTTCTCGCTTGATCTTTTGGCTTAAGAAGAATCCATCAATAAACGAAAGTCCAAGGATCGAGTACATGAGGATGATTGCTGCTAGTTGTACTTGAATCACAGGAACTATCGTCATGAAGAGAACTAACACGATAACGGGAAGAAAAAACTCACCGATAGAGCGCCGCGAATCCACATAGTCCCGGACAAACTTTCGAACTGCACCACGATCTCTCGGTGGTAGCGCATTTTCATCGCCGCGCATGTATGCCTCGCGCTGGGCATTTCTTGCAATCCGAGATTGCTTCTTCTGGAGCTTTTTAGCTTCCTTAGTTGCCGCTGGAGCTAACCGTTTAAGGACTCGCTGTTCTTCAACGGCCTTTCGTTTTGGGGTGGGCCGACCTTTTTTCTCGCTCATGAGAGTTAAGGTAGAGCGAGCATGCGCTCTAGCGCAACTCTGGCATCTGTTGCAGTTTTCTCAGCAACGGTGATCTGATTTACCACATTTCCTCTTACCAAAGATTCCAGCGCCCAGACAAGATGAGGCAGGTCAATCCGATTCATCGTTGAGCAGTAACAAACGGTCTTATCCAAAAAGGTTATTTGCTTATCGGGATGTTGTTGAGCCAACCGCTTCACCAGGTTTAATTCAGTTCCGATGGCCCAGGCCGATCCAGCAGGTGAATCCGTTACGGTCTTAATTATGTTTTCGGTACTTCCAACAACGTCGGCTGCCTTAACAACTTCATATTGACACTCTGGATGAACCAAGATTTTGACGCTGGGAATACGATTGCGAATCTCATCGATATCTTCGCGGGTGAAGCGGCCGTGAACAGAACAGTGGCCCCGCCACAAGATAACTTTTGCGCTCCGAATCTCACTCTCGGTCAGGCCGCCATTTGGTTTCCATGGATTCCAAACGACGCAATCTGTAAGCTCCAATCCCAACCGAAGCACTGCGGTATTTCGTCCGAGATGTTGGTCGGGGAGAAAGAAGACTTTCTCACCTTTATCAAAGGCCCAGCGCATCGCACGCTCAGCATTTGAAGAGGTACAGACACTTCCGCCGTTTGCGCCAGTAAACGCTTTAATCGCGGCGCTGGAGTTCATGTATGTAATGGGAATGGTTTTGCTAGCAATTTCGAGCTTCTCAAAAATTTTCCAAGCTTCAAGAACTTGATTAGCGGCCGCCATATCTGCCATCGAGCAGCCAGCTGCTAGATCCGGAAGAATTACCCGCTGATTTTCGCTAGTGAGAATATCTGCGCTCTCTGCCATGAAGTGAACGCCACAGAAAACTATATTCTCCGCACTACTTCGATCTGCCGCAGCCCGGGCCAACTTAAATGAATCTCCGGTGATATCGGCAAATTCAATAACCTCGTCGCGTTGGTAATGGTGGCCCAGTATGAGAGTTGACTCTGCCAATTTGGTTTTTGCCAACCTAGCTCGCGCCACGAGGTTCGGGTCACTAGGCGCTGGTAGTTCGCCGTCGCAAGATACGCCGCGTTCGCTGGTGTAATCCACACCTCGTCCTAAGAGATGAAGTTCAGCGAGAAGTTTCGACATGGCAGCATTATCCTCGACTTCGGAGTAAACTCGCACTCGAGTTGCACCATCACAGAAATTGGGAGATGAAATGAGTACCGAAACAACTACCGGAATAGTCCTGACCCAGGTCGCGGCTGAGAAGGTGGCCTCGCTACTTGCCCAAGAAGGTCGAGATGATTTACAGCTTCGCGTAGCGGTACAACCAGGAGGCTGTTCCGGATTGCGCTACCAACTCTATTTTGATGATCGAGCCTTAGATGGCGATACGGTCGCCGCATTCGGTTCGGTGAAAGTAGTGACCGACAAGATGAGCACTCCATATTTGATGGGTGCGACTATCGATTTTGTCGACACCATCGCAAAGCAAGGTTTCACTATTGACAATCCAAATGCGCAAGGATCATGCGCATGTGGAGATTCTTTTAACTAATTCGTTTTACCGCATTCGCAATCGCGTCAACTAAGCGGTTAATACCTGATTCATCGTGGTCTTTAGTTAATGTGATGCGAATCTGACCATCTGGACTAAAGCCCATCGCCGTCAAGACATGGCTGGGCGATAGCGCGGCGCCAGAACAAGCAGAGCCGGCATCGATAAAGATTGACTCTTTCTCTAACTCGCGAAGTAACTCTTCTGCAATAACTCGATCGAGTGTGAAAGCTATTCGTCGCGGGTCGCTTTTTACCGCGCTAAGAAGTGAATTACCTGCCAGGCGAACTCCGGGCACCTTTTCTACAAGCAAATCTCGGGTACGTTTATTTAAGTTAACTAGGTGCAACTCCTGTTTTGTTACGCTACTTTTCCATTCAGATAACGCAGCAGCGCTCGCAATTAGCGCACTCTTTGAGTAAGAGCCAAAGGTCCTTCGATTATCAACGTTTGGAATGGGGCGCCGCCAATTGCCTTCATGATCTGGGGATATTGCCAGGATCGCCAAACCTTCTGGACCTGCAAAGTTTCGGGGATCCCAAAGCGCAACGCTCCAATTTGGCGGAAGTCGCTCGAGATAGAAGGTTGAGGTTAGGTCGGCAAATAGCGCAACTTCGCTCGGTTTAGGAAAATCCTGGGCTACTCCGGTCTCCCGATTTGCGGCTTGCCAAGAAAGAATAGCGCCGTGCGCGATTTCTATATTTTGATAATCAACTTTACCTTCGGTATTTACTTCAAGCTCTCTCGTATTTCTCTCAATTTCCTCTCGGGCAAAGGCATGTATCAACTGACGGTCAATTTTGGAGTAGATAAAACTTGCCTTCGATGCGTGCAACATTCCTTTAATTCCCAGCCAGAAGCCAAAGCCTAATTCTCCGACGAACTCGAGAGCTGCGGGCGGTACACCAAGATCGGCAGCAATACTTTCGCGCGACAGATTGATAACCTGTCGTAACCGCGCCGAGTCGCTATGAATCTTGCGCGGATCTAAACCGGCCAACTCAAGGGCGCCAATTAGCGCCTCCTTGGAGCTTTGCGATTGTGGCAACTCGCTACGATAATCGAGAGCTGTGATAGGAGACACCCTTGGAACGCTACCTCCTAATCGGCGCGACCGCGAGCGACTACTATCCTTGGCAGGTGGGCCGGAGATCTAAATTACAACTAGCGCTTTTACTTTCTCTAACGGTCGGACTTTTAACTGGATGCGCCTCAGAAGAAGTAACAGGAGTCGGTTTTAGCGGTGATGTCTCAAGCGTAAATCAGCACTCATTTACCCTCTGGCAAGGCGCCTGGTTGGCGGCCGCAATCGTCGGCCTCTTCACCATGGTTCTAATTCTCTGGCCGGCGGTTTTCCACCGCAAGAAAAACGATAAGTTCCCAAAACAGTTTCAGTACAACATCCCGATTGAGATTGCCTACACTGTAATCCCATTCCTAATCATTGCTGTGTTATTTGGCTATACCGCCAAAGCGCAGAATGCAATTAAGGAAGTTTCTCCAGCAACGGCGACTGATGTTCACGATGTGACGGTAAATGCATTTCAATGGTCTTGGCAATTTACCTATAAAGAAGCCGGTCCTGGAACTACGGTAACCGGAACACCGGCACAACCTCCAACTCTCTACTTGCCTCAAGGTGAAAAAGTGCGATTCAAAATAACAGCTTCCGACGTGGTGCATGGGTTCTGGATTCCCGCATTCATGATGCAGATTCAGAATATCCCGGGAGTTGAAAATCAGGTGGAGTTCACCGCAAATGAGTTGGGCACTTACCCGGGCCGCTGCAACATTCTATGCGGGAGACAACATTCGCAGATGCTCTTTTCAGTCAAGGTGGTAACGCCCGCTGAATACCAGTCATATATTAATTCGTTGAAGGTGGGGGCGACCGCATGACAACTTATGCAACAAAACCGGAAGAGCGAACTTATCAAGCACCTAAGAAATTAACTAAGGGTCAACTTGCGGTAAAAATTCTCACCACAACTGATCATAAAGTAATTGGATACCTCTATCTCATAACTTCTTTTATCTGGTTCTTAATTGGTGGTTTGCTCGCCCTGGCGATAAGAGCGGAATTAACACAACCAGGATTGCAATTCTTAAGCTCCGAGCAATACAACCAGGTCTTTACCATGCATGGCACCATCATGTTGCTGATGTTTGCAACTCCACTCTTTGTGGGTTTTGCCAACGTAATCATGCCACTCCAAATTGGCGCCGCTGATGTCGCATTTCCTCGCCTTAACATGCTCTCGTATTGGCTCTATTTATTTGGCGCAACTGTTGCCACCGCTGGCTTCCTGACTCCAGGCGGCGCAGCATCATTTGGCTGGACCGCTTACGCACCACTTTCCAATCACACTTACTCACCAGGCATTGGTGCGGATCTTTGGATTATGGGTCTTGCGGTTGGCGGACTTGGAACCATTCTCGGCGGAGTTAACTTTGTAACCACGATATTTACGATGCGCGCTCCTGGTATGACGATGTTCCGGATGCCCATCTTCACTTGGAACGTTCTGCTTACTTCGATTTTGGTATTGATTGCCTTTCCACCGCTTGCGGCAATTCTATTAGGTTTGGAATCAGACCGACTTTTTGGTTCACATGTTTTTGATCCAGCAAATGGTGGAGCCATGTTATTCCAGCATCTCTTCTGGTTCTTTGGCCATCCAGAGGTTTACATCTTGGCGCTTCCGTTCTTTGGAATTGCAACTGAGATTCTTCCGGTCTTTAGTCGAAAGCCAATCTTCGGTTACAAGGGGCTAATCGCGGCAACCATCGCAATTGCTGCGCTATCGGTTGCAGTCTGGGCGCACCATATGTACGCAACCGGCCAGGTATCTCTGCCATTCTTTTCATTTATGACTTTCTTAATTGCCGTGCCGACCGGAGTGAAATTCTTTAACTGGATCGGCACCATGTGGCGTGGCTCGCTGACCTTTGAGACCCCAATGCTCTTTGTGATGGGCTTCTTGATTACATTCTTACTTGGCGGATTAACTGGCGTAATCTTGGCAAGCCCGCCGTTGGATTTTGCGGTTTCGGCCTCTTATTTTGTAGTTGCCCACTTCCACTACGTGCTCTTTGGCACCGTTGTATTTGCGATGTTTGCTGGCTTCTATTTCTGGTGGCCCAAGATGACCGGCCGGATGCTCAATGAAACCCTGGGCAAAGTTCATTTCTGGACCTTGTTTATCGGATTCCATACAACATTCTTAATACAGCATTGGTTAGGAATTAAGGGCTTCCCACGTAGGTATGCGGATTACCTATCGACAGATGGTTTTACCACTATGAATATGGTTTCAACGGTTGGCGCAGCTCTACTTGCGCTTTCTATGATCCCATTCTTTATGAACATTTGGATTACCCGAAGCGCACCGATCGTAGGCGTAGATGATCCATGGGGTTATGGCGCATCCTTAGAGTGGGCAACATCTTGTCCGCCACCTCGCCATAATTTCCATACCATGCCAAGAATTCGATCTGAGCGCCCAGCCTTTGATTTACATCACCCAGAGAATTCGGCGATTGAAGATGGGCACCGTAAATGAAATTTGGCTATAAATTATTTCTCTTTCTCTTCTTCTTTTATGCAATCGTGACTGTGGTTTATTGGCAGATGGCACACGAACCTGTTGGGATAACGGCGCTTGCATTAAGCGCTGGACTAGCCTTAATTATTGGTTATTACTTCTGGTTCTCTAGCCGGCGAACCGGGGGAGTGCTGCCGGAAGATAATTTGACCGCAGAAATTGCCGACGGTGCTGGTGAACTTGGTTTCTTTAGCCCGCACTCGTGGTGGCCGCTTCCGGTTGCTGCTTCAGCCACTGCGGTTGGACTCGGTTTGGTAATCGGCTGGTGGCTCACATTGATTGCAGTGGGCGCTCTCATCATCTCAATCCTTGGCTTTGTTCTCCAATACGAAAAGCCGGGTAATCTAAACCATTAATGAGTGATATCCGCGCAGAGATACTTCGGACGAATGATCCGAAGTTAAAGTCCGCCGCGATTGAGATTGCAGGTAGTTGTAAAGAAATCTTCGCACTTCTCAAAAATCCAGCTAAACATCCATTAATTGATGGTTCGAATTCGGTAAAGGCAGTTAATTGGGGCCCAGATCAACTTGAGCTAGGTGCCAAGTTCGGCATGAAAATGCGGATTGGAATCCCTTATCGAATCACCAATATTGTTACCGAGTTTGAACCAGATCAGAGAATTGCCTGGCGCCATCTTGGTAAGTGGGTTTGGCGATATGAGTTAACCGACTTAGGTGCAAACCGCACTCGAGTGGTCGAGAGTTTTGATGGCCGGCCCTCGCCATATCAATGGTGGTTACAGCGACGCAATTCATATAATTATGTTGAAAAAGCAACGGCGAAGAGCTTGGTGCGATTAAAAAAGATGGTTGAACTTAACGCTTAGTGGTGGCCTTCTTCAATTTCTAGAACATCTTTTGCAGTTGGTTTAGTGATCTGTTCGGAGGCAGCTCTCGACATGCGAGAGCGAAGTCTGCCCTTGATTCCCTGCGGATTGGCTACACCTTGGCGATCTTCACTAGTTAACTCCAATGGAGCGGGCTGTTCGTGTTGGGTCAGCGCAAAAGCCTTTTCTGGAGAGAGCGGTTCGTGAACTTCAATAAATTCTCCGTGAGGCAGCATTACCAATCGTCCGGTTTCGCGACCGTGAAGCACCAATTCGCGATCTGCGCGCTGTAGCGATAAACAGATTCGCTTAGTTATTACAAAAGCAATCGGCGGCAAGACAATAATTCCGATACGGGAAATCCACATTATCTGGTTTATTGATAGATGGAAGTGAGTTGCAATCAGATCATTGCCGCCATTAATCAATGAAACTAGAGTAAAAGTGAGCGCCGTAGCGCCAAGGGCAGTTCGGTTTGGATTGTTGCGAGGCCTATCTAGTAAATGATGCTCTCGCTTATCGCCAGTCATCCACTGTTCAATAAATGGATAAAAGGCAAGGAGGGTGAAGATAATTCCCGGAACGATCAAACCTGGAATCAAAATATTCCAAGAAATGGTGTGGCCGAAGGCGTGAGTTTCAATTGGTGGCGCCAATCGAACTAATCCATCTAACCAGCCCATATACCAATCTGGTTGGGAGCCAGCGCCAATCTGGCCCGGGTTATAAGGTCCGAAAATCCAAATCGGATTAATTGATGCGACCGCGCCGAGAAATGCGGTCACGCCAAACACAATGAAGAAGAATCCGCCAGCTTTTGCCATATATACCGGCATCAATGGGTAGCCGACAACATTCTTCTCAGTTCGACCTGGACCTGGATACTGGGTGTGCTTTTGATACCAAACCAACATCAAGTGGGCAGTAATTAACGCGAGCATAATCCCAGGAACTAAAAGAATATGCACTGTGTAAATTCTCTGGATAAACACTTCACCCGGGAAGGCGCCGCCAAACACAAAGTAAGCGAGATAAGAACCTACTACCGGGATTGCTTGAATGATGGCTTCGGCAATTCGAATACCAGTTCCGGAGAGTAAGTCATCCGGCAGCGAGTAACCGAGGAATCCTTCGACGATTCCTAAGGTCAGAAGCGCTACTCCGATAATCCAATTCAACTCACGTGGCTTACGGAAGGCGCCTGTGAAGAAAACTCGCATCATATGAATGACCATCGCTGCCATAAAAATTAAGGCTGCCCAGTGGTGGATCTGGCGCATCAAGAGTCCGCCGCGAACATCAAATGAAATGTGTAAGGTCGACGCGTAGGCAGCTGACATTTTTATGCCATTTAGCGGCTCATAGGAACCTTCATACTCAACCTCCTTCATAGAAGGGTCGAACCAGAAAGTTAGGAAAGTTCCAGATAGCAATAAGATTACAAATGAATACATCACAATTTCACCAAGCATGAAAGACCAGTGATCCGGGAAGACCTTGGTGAGAGTCTTCTTCATCCACTTGGCAGCGCCAGTTCGCTCATCAAGGAAGTTGGCAGTGCCGCCGGCTAGCCGTTCACGGGCGCTCATTTGGAATCACGCTCCCAGAAACTCGGTCCAACTGCTTCATTAAATGGCGCCTGCGCAACTAAGTAGCCCTCGCTATCAACTGTGATTGCTAATTGTGCCAGAGGTCTGGCAGCTGGTCCAAAGATAACTTTTGCGGCGCGGGTCACATCAAAAGTTGATTGGTGGCAAGGGCAGAGAAGATGTTTTGTGGTCTGTTCGTAGAGAGCAACTGCACATCCCATATGCGAACAAATCTTGGAGAAGGCAATAATTCCTTCGTAAGTCCAAGAGAGGCGCTCTGTATCAAGATTGAATTCTTCGGGACGTAATCTAATTAGAAGGACTGAGTCCTTTGCGATGTCATCTAAGTGTCTGACTTTTCCTTGCGGAAACTCTGGTTGAACTTGAGCGACGCCACCGACTTCAAGATCTGACGGCTTAATTGGTCGATCACCAGGATCTGTCACCAACCGGGTGCCCTGCTTCCAATTGGTCTCATTTAATTCATTTTCTGGAAGCGGACCTAGATCGCGAAGAAGAAGTAGCGGTGATAGTCCGACCAAGCCGAGCGCTAGACCCATCGCACGTTTAATTAGCGGTCTCCTTCCCAAGCCTGCTTGTGCCGCCCCATCTTTCACAGTTGCTACAAAGGCAGCTCGATCCTCTTCTTTCGAACGCTGCTCTTTTCGATAGTCAACGACTTCATGATCGGGCATAAGAGTTTTGGCCCAATGAACCGCCCCCATGCCAATAAAGAAGAGCGCCATGGCAAGACCGATACCAAGGAATAGTTGATGGGCATTTGTGGTGCCGGTAATTGGTAGGAATACAAAAGTATCTTCGGGAATCCAGATATATGAATAGATGAAGAGGATGGTGCCAATCGCAGAGAAGGTAAATAAGAGAGCGACTTGGCGTTCGGCTTTCTTGGCGGCTCTCGGATCAACATCAGTCTTGCGATGGAGATGTTCCGGGATTCCTGGATCACTTAACTTCTCTAGCGCGCCCTTCTCCTCATGATTCATAAGGTTACCGAGCCTTTGTGGTTAGCCAAACAGCTATACCAATTAGCAAGCCAAGTCCGAGCGTCCAAGCGAGTAGGCCTTCGGTTACCGGTCCAACTCGACCGAGGGCAGCGCCACCTAGCGCAGGTTCATTCTCGGCATGTTTAATCCATTTAATTACCGAGAGTTTTTCGTCATGTGTTAAAACTGTGTTTGCAAAAACCGGCATCGCTTGTGGGCCGGTGATCATCGCTTCATAAATGTGGCGAGGCTCAACTCCCATCACAGTTGGTGCGTACTTGCCTTGTGTTAGAGCACCGCCTTGACCTGCCAGGTTATGGCACATCGCGCAATTTGTTCTAAAAAGTTCGCCCCCTAAAGCGGTATCTCCGCTCCGCTCCCAGGCAAGTTCTTCATTCGTTACGGCAGCAGGTCCGGGAGCCAGAGATGCAACATAGGCAGCGAGCGCTGCAACTTCTGTCTCGTCATACACCGGTTTCTTGCGCATCGCCTGTTGGCTCATATCGGCCATCGGCATGCGACCGGTCGCAACTTGGAAATCCACAGATGCGGCGCCAACTCCGATTAAGGAAGGCGCTGCGCCAGCTCCTTCAGCATTTAATCCGTGACAAGAAGAACATCCTCTGGCGAAAATTTCTTTACCTTCAGCAATTAGCGAAGCTTTATCGGAAGTTGCGGCTATTTGAACTTCATTTGATGCAGCTTGTGCAACCGAAAATCCCAGGCCGACAATGGAAAGGGCAATCAGAAGGAGAGTTGGCCCAGCAAATCTATGTCTACGGTATCTAGAAACCGCCCCGATGATTCGATTCAAATTCATTAGTGCACCAAATAAATCGCAGAAAAGAGCGCGATCCAGACGATATCGACAAAGTGCCAATAATAAGAAACCACAATCGCCGTGGTAGCTTGTTGGTGGCCAAATTTTCTTGCTTTAGAAACTCGAATCATGACGATCAGAAAAGCGATGAGACCACCAGTTACGTGAAGCCCGTGGAAGCCAGTTGGTAAATAGAAGACCGATCCATAGGGCGAAGAAGAGAGTGTCAATCCTTCATGAACTAACTCGGCATATTCGTAGATCTGACCACCGATAAAAAAAGCTCCCATGGCGAAGGTGAGCGCAAACCATTCGCGCATTCCCCACTTTGAAAGTTGCAGGATGCCGCCACTTCGCACATTTTGGAATCGCTCCGCTGCGAAAACTCCAAATTGGCAAGTCACCGATGAGAGGACAAGGACGGTTGTGTTGATTGCCGAGAATGGAATGTTGAGCATCTCCACTCCAGCTGCCCATTTCTCGGGACCTTGTACGGCGCGAGTTGTGAAATACATAGCAAAGAGCGCTGCGAAGAACATTAACTCTGAGGCGAGCCAGACAATCGTTCCAACCGCAACAATATTTGGGCGATTTGGGCGAGCGGTTGTGACCGTGCTGGACATGCCGGCGATTATTCCGTAAAACCCGGGGAGAACTGCTCAATTGGCCCCGACTAAGTCGCCCAGGGTGAGGCTCATCACGCATCAGGCTCTAGACTGTTCCTGTTATGGAGAAGTTAACGATTGTTATCTATTCCGACGATGCCACCGTCCGCAATTCAATCCGAACCTCACTAGGAACTCGCTTAGAACCCAATTTCCCTGAGAATCAGATTGAAGAATTTGCAACTGCCGACGCGCTCCGTCTTTATGCAGTTGAGAGCAATCGCGAGAACCGACTGAGAATTGCGCTATTTATTCTCGATGGTGAAGCAACTCCAGAAGGCGGCCTGGGTCTGGCCAAGCAGTTAAAAGATGAAATCTTTAGCTGCCCACCAACTCTGGTAATCGTTGCAAGAGCGCAAGATGCTTGGTTGGCTGGTTGGTCGAGAGCAGATGGCGTGGTGACCCATCCCATTGACCCATTTACTTTGGGCAAGACCGTCGTCTCAGTTTTAACGAAGGCTGGCAACTTGATCGCTATTGGCGCCAAGAATTCTGGCTGACGGATGTGGCCAGATCTGCTTGAGAAGTTAGCAAATCGCGAGGACTTAACCCCTGAGTTAGCAGGCTTTGCCATGTCGGAGATCCTTGAAGGTCGAGCTTCGGAAGATCAAATTCGGAATTTTCTGATCGGATTAATGGCAAAAGGTGAAACTCCGATTGAAGTGGCGGCGCTAGTCAACCAGATGTACCAGCACGCAACGTTAATAAAAATTCCTGACCGAGCTGTCGATAGCGTCGGAACTGGTGGCGATGGTTTTAACACGATTAACATTTCAACAAGCGCTGCGCTAGTAACAACTGCCGCTGGCGCTCGCGTAATAAAACATGGAAATCGCGCAGCTTCTTCCAAGAGCGGTTCCGCAGATCTACTCGAAGCCTTGGGGATAAACATTGAATTGTCAGCCGAACAAGTTGCCGAGTGCGTCCGACGGATTGGAATCGGATTTGCATTTGCTCCGAAATTTCATCCCGCTATCCGGTTTGCCGCACCGGTTCGAAAATCACTTGGCACTCCAACCATTTTCAATATTTTGGAACCGTTGGCAAATCCTGCGGCACCAAAAGCGGTTGCAATTGGAGTCGCTCGATCTGAAATGGTCGAACTAGTTGCTCAAGTTCTAGCCGAACGCGGCTGTGAAGGCTTTGTATTTAGAGGGTTAGAGGGCTTGGATGAAATTTCAATCGAAGGTCCAACCGAGGTCTTTCAAATCAACCAAGGGCGTATCTCACGAAGTGTTTTTGATCCAATCGAAATTGGCGTTGAAAAATATCCGCTGCGCGATCTAGTTGGTGGCGATGCAGCTTTCAACGCGCAAGTAACCGAATCGGTTCTCTCTGGAAAGCAGGGCGCGGCCAGAGAAGCGATCCTGTTAAATGCGGCAGCTGCAATCGCTGCCTTTAAAGCTGATTTTGATCTTGGTGTATCACAGCAATTTGCAAATGGTTATGTCTTAGCCAAGGCGGCGATTGATAATGGCAAAGCTGGTGAGCTCCTTCAGCGTTGGCGCGAGTTATCAAACGAATTAGCAAAGTCTTCCTTGTAGCCAAGCTCCTCAGTTTTGTAGCGAGATTCATCTAAGGCGTTTCGCACATAGTCTCCGCCAAATGCGGGACTTTGCCAGGGGTGTGAAGAATCCAGGACAGTAGTTTTATCGTTATATAAGAATCGCAACAAGAGCTCGACTTCTTCATAAGTCGAGGCGGGCAATATTCGACCATCAGGCACTACGACTTCGCCGATTAGTTTTATCTTTTCGACCATCTCCCATGGCGAATTCTTCGTCACTAGGGACGCGGATAATCGACCTGATCTAATTAGAAAAACCTCCCAACCGTTTCCAACCTCTCTGGCAACTACCAGTTCACCGATCTCGGTGAGGGAACGGATTCGCTGGCTCCGCGCTGCCCCCTTTGCGAACGCGCCAATTCGATTACGCACCAGGGCGGCATCTTCAAATCTTTCTTGCAGGGCTAGTTCTCGCATCCGACTCTGTTGCTGCTCGAGAACTAACCGGGCATTTGAGTCCATCGCAATTGCAACCTCTGCAGTTATAGAAGCGTAGATATCGGTAGATTGAAGTCCGATACAGGGAGCGCCACATTTGCCGATATCTAATAGTGCGCACGCGCTTGCAGTTCGCATACTTTTTAAAGTTATTCTCGCCGTGCATTGTCGGATAGGAAAAACTTCGTATATTGCTTCGATCGCAAGAGTTGCTTCATCCCTGCTACTAAAAGGACCAATCCAACTTTCCCCCTTAGTCATTTCATGAACTGCTCTAACTTGACTTAGTCTTGGAAAATCATCAACCGTTAATTTTGCTGCGATAGCTCGAGTTTGAAATCTAGACCTGCGGTTAAATCTAGGTTGAAATTGTGAGATGAGGCGTAATTCCCGGATTTCGGCCTCTAAAATCGTGGCGGTCTCTATGTAATCTAATTTTTCGGCAAGTGCGATCATGTCGTGGATTCGCCGGCGAGTTTCCGCAGCGGTGAAGTAACTCCGGACTCGATTCCGAAGATTTCGAGTGGTTCCGACATAAAGCGCTTTGTTATCCGAATCTCGAAAGATATAAACCCCAGGTCCTTGGGGAAGGTTCTCCGCAAAATGACGTTTCCTTCGCTGTGCATCAGTGACTCGATTCGAGAACGTCTTTAAATCTGAGAGTGTGAATACTCCGAGTGAGCCAAGGCGCTCCAGGATGCCGTGAAACACATCGACAGTTGCTCGAGCATCGGAAAGCGCCCGATGGTCGGGGTTTGTGGTTGCGCCAAAGAAATTAGAGAGAGTGGCTAATTTAAAATTCGGTACTTCGTCGCGTGAAAGGGCATAGCGAGAGATCCGGGCGGTATCTAAGACTTGGTATTTGGGCCAGGGAATCGCGAGTTCAAGTGCGGCCGCCTTTAGAAATCCAATATCGAAAGGTGCGTTATGGGCAATCAACACCGATTGAGTTTCGCTCCCAATAAATTCCAATAAAGAGAAGAGCGCTTCACCAATTCTTGGCGCTGCAATAACCATGGCATCAGTTATTCCGGTTAGTACGGTGATAAAAGGCGGGATTGGGGAGTCGGGGTTTACCAGAGTTTGGAATTCACCGATGATTTCCCCGCCACGAATTTTCACCGCACCAATCTCGGTGATCTTCGATTCCTTTGGGGAGCCACCGGTTGTCTCAAGATCGATTACAACAAAGGTAGTTTCAGCGAGAGTTAACTCGACTTCATCTAAAGTCGGCTGCCAGCCAAATCGCTGCGAATCCGGCTGATTAGGTTCCATCGACATAGGCAAAATCTACGAGTATCTGGTGACATCTCGGCACAACCACTTCTTTTTTGATAGTTAGCTCCAATAATCTTTGGGAATGGCAACTCAAGGAGCCCCTGCGGGTTGGATTGATGATTATTACAAGAGCGGCGATGGTGAGTTAGCCAATATTGGAGTTTTACTCCTGCATGGTTTCACTGGCTCGCCTGCCTCAATGCGCCCATGGGCAAATTTCCTCGCCGCAAAAGGTTTGACAGTTCGAGTGCCACGGATTCCCGGTCATGGAACTCGTTGGCAAGATCTGAATCAAGTCGCTTGGCAAGAGTGGACCGGTCGCGCTGCCCAAGAACTAGGTGCGTTGCAAGATGAGTGTTCCCGAGTTTTTATCTTTGGCTTATCAATGGGTGGCGCCAATACGCTATTCACCGCAGCGCAAAATCCTGGGCTAGTTGCTGGCATAGTTCTAGTAAATCCGATGATTCATATCACCGATCCGGCAATTCACTTTGTGGATCTAATTAAGCATATTGTGGCGAAGCGTCCCTCAGTTGGCGATGATATTAAGAAACCGGGAATTACCGAGTGGGGCTACGACGCTCTTCCCACGAAAGGTGTCGCTCAACTGCACCGCCTACTTAAAGCGACAAGAAAGTTGCTACCCACAATTTCCGCTCCTACCTTGCTATTTCATAGTAAAGATGACCACGTCTTACCAGTTAGCAATACTGAAATTATTATGAATGAAATTGGAAGTACTAAATTGGAGCGGATAGAGCTATTCAACTCCTATCACGTGGCTACGCTAGATTTTGATGACGAAATTATCTTTCAGCGCTCTTTCGAATTCATCCTTGCAAATAAAGCGATTGGCTAGGCCGAAATCGCGCCAGTTGAAAGGAGTGCTAACAAGGTTGCGCCAAGTAAGACTCGATAGATAACAAATGGCATAAATGAGAACCTAGCTACAAACTTAATTAACCAAGCAACAGCTGCGTAACCAACGGTAAATGAAATTAAAGTTGCAATAGCGGTCTGACTACCGGAGAAGCGGGAGAGCTCGGGATTGGCAATCGAATTGGCGAGCTCGAAAAACCCACTTGCAAGCACGGCTGGAATCGCTAGGAGAAACGAATACTCAAGCGCAGCTACGCGATTAAAGCCAAGTAGCCGCATCGCGCTAATGGTTGCTCCAGAGCGAGAGACCCCTGGAATTAGCGCCAGGGCTTGCGCAAACCCAGCAATCCAACCATCTCTGGCCTGTATTAAATTCAAGTTGCGATAGCGCTTACCAAATTTATCAGCCGCTCCAATTATTAAACCTCCAATAATCAGTACGGTTGCAACCAGCCAAAGCGAGCGCAATTCGTTGCGGATTAAATCCTGCAGAAAATATCCAAAACCGACAATAGGAATGGAGCCCAGAATTATCAACCAGCCGAGTCTTGCTGCGGCTTTATCGCAATCAAGTTTTCGAATTGATCTAAACCAATTCCTAACAATCTGCCAGATCTGCTTTCTAAAATAGAGTATTACAGCGAGTTCTGTTCCAATCTGGATTATCGCGGTGAAAGTCGCACCTGGATCGGCGGCTTTCTCATGTAACAAACCTGTTATTCGCAGATGTGCACTTGATGAAATTGGCAGAAATTCGGTAAGACCTTGGATCAGTCCTAGAAAGATCGCCTCTAGCAAGGGAACTTTCCAGTGCCACTATTTACGGTCACCGTCTGGATTCGGGAATAGAAATCGAGCGCCGCCTTTCCTTGCTCTCTGCCGCCAAAAGAGGAATCTTTAGTGCCACCAAAGGGGGCGTGAAAATCTACGCCCGCAGTCGGTCCATTTACTTTGACCATTCCGGTAACAAGGCGTCGCGAAACTTGGAGCGCAGCTGCTAAATCTTGAGTGTGGATCGATGCGGTAAGTCCATATGGGACCGCATTGGCCAGCTCGATTGCTGAGCTCACATCTGGGACTTGCGCGATGTGAGCGATTGGACCAAAGACTTCTTCACACATCAGTTGATCTGTAACTGGCACATCTGCTGTGATTGTTGGTGCGACCAAATTAATGGAGGCATCAAGCACTTTGCCACCAGTGAGGACTTTTCCAACCTGGTTGGCGCGCTCTACCGCGCTCTGATAATTTCTCAAAGCCAATTGATTAATCAGCGGCGCAATAAAAGTTTTCTCATCGTTGGCTGGCCCAATGGAAAGTGAATTTGTGGCTGCAACTAATCGTTCGGCAACTTCATCTCTTCGCTTCATATCTCCAATAACGATGACCCGTCTGGTTGCCGTGCATTTCTGACCTGAGTAGCTAAAGGCGGCGATTGGAAATTGCGAGATGAATAGATCAAGATCGGCATCTGGAAATACCAAAGCGGGATTATGGCCACCCATCTCCGCCTGCACGGGAATGCCTCTCGCGGCAGCCTGGGCGACGACAAGTTTTCCAACTCGCACCGAACCAGTAAATGAAACTACATCTGCGGAACCAATTAAGCTTTTTGCGGTTTCACCATCACCAGGTAGCACTTGGAAGACATCTTTTGGAAGATTCTCTGAAAAAATTCGGGCGAGCAGGGTCGCAGTCTGAGTCGCAAATTCACTGGGTTTTAAAAGGACAACATTGCCCGTAGCTAGCGCTGGGGCTGCTTTCCAAAGTGGAATGGCAACTGGAAAATTCCAAGGGGTTATCAATGTCGCTAACCCGTGGGGTCGGCGCACCGCGAGAATGAGATTTGGGTCAGCTGTTGGAACTGAAGCGCCATCTGGATCAAGTACGGCCTGCGAGTAATACTCAATAATGCTGACCGCTCGTCCAAATTCGCCACGAGCTTCGGTAATTGGTTTCTTTACTTCTTCGACCATCAAATTAATTAATTCGTCACGATGACTTGTTAGCGATTTCGCAAGTTTGGAGAGCGCGGTTGACCTAGCAATTGGGTCCTTTGCCCAAAGTAATTGGGCAGCTCGCGCATTTTCAATTGTGGCTTTCATCTTCCTCCTGGCCTAGTCAGCTAGACGATAAAACCTTCCGGAAATGGATCGCTTTCATCCAGAGTCCAATTGGATTCACCCATAATCCAAGCGCGTCCAGTGATGGTTGGGACGATCGCATCTAGCGCGCCCACTTTGGTCTTTGCGGAAATTCTTCCCTCAAATATCGATCCGATCCAAGATTCATTCATAAGTACTTCATCTTCCTTGATTTCTCCCAACGCGAACATCTGGGCTAATCGAGCGCTCGTGCCGGTACCGCAAGGTGACCGATCAAACCATCCCGGATGAATCGCCATCGCGTTCTTCCAATGCAGACGGTTTGCGCCGGGAGAAATGAAATCGACATGATGACAGATTGCAATCTCTGGATTCTCTGGATGAACTGGGCGATTCTGTTGGTTTATTGCGTCACAGATTCGCAGACCCAGGTCGAGAAACTTTCCGCCGTTATCGCGCTTAAACTCAATGCCGACTCGCTCAACGGGGATAATCGCATAGAAATTTCCACCATAGGCGATGTCATATTTGAGTTTTCCAAAACCAGCCACTTCAACTTCCTGCTGCTGGGCAAGTAAAAATGATGGGACATTTGTCAACGTAACATTTAGCGCTTTTCCGTCTTTAACAAGTACATCGACTACTACAAGACCTGCCGGCGTATCCAACCTAATGGTGGTTATTGGTTCAGTAACTTTTACAAGCGCTCGCTCAACTAGAACTGTCGCGACTCCGATAGTTCCATGACCACACATAGGAAGACATCCCGATACCTCTATATATACAACGCCCCAGTCCGCATCGGGGCGGGTTGGTTTCTGCAGGATCGCACCACTCATTGCGGGATGGCCGCGTGGTTCATTCATCAACCAACGACGGAATGAATCGGTATTGGCCATAAAGTGGGCCCGCTTTTCAAACATGGAATTCCCGGGGATTTCACCAAAACCATCTACGACTACCCGAGTTGGCATTCCTTCGGTATGACTCTCAATTGCTTTAATTGAGCGGAGTAAGCGGCTCATTACGCCTTAAAAGTTTCTTTGAATCGTAGATACTGTTTATGTAACTTCTCTTGATCAGACTTTGGGAGCGGCAATCTCGGAAGTCGGGTAGGACCTCCATATCGACCCTCAAAATCCATGGTTGCTTTAATGGCTTGGATAAACTCTTTCTGACTATCCCAGTGGAATAGATCATGCAGCGCTGCGTATAGCGGCTTAGCTTTCGCAAACTCACCTGCTTTAGCGAGGTCATAAACTAGTTTGGATTCTCTAGGAAGCGCATTGGTAAATCCAGCAATCCAGCCAGATATGCCACCAGTTGCTAATTCCAGCAAGACATCATCTGCGCCAACCATAATTTCAATTCGAGGAGCTAGTGAATGTATCTGCCAGACCCTTCGTACATCACCGGAAAACTCTTTGATGGCAACTACTTCTGGAACTTCTGTGGCAATGCGTCCGACTAATGAAGGGGTCAGATCAACTTTAGTATCAAAGGGATTGTTGTAGGCGATAATGGGAATTCCAACTTTTGCAACCTCTTTATAGTGGGCGATTACTTCATCATCGTTAGCGCGATAACCAGTTGGTGGCAGCAGCATCACTGCGCTCGCACCTGCGGCAGCTGCCTGCTCTGCCCAATCGCGCGCCTCAGTGGCACCGTATGCGGCAACACCTGGAACAACCTGGAAACCTTTCGGCGCCGCAGCAACGGCACACTTGACCATCTCACTTCGCTCATCTCGGGTAAGTACTTGGTATTCACCGAGCGATCCATTTGGGATTACCCCTAGGTGATCAAACGAAGCGAGCCACTGCACGTGCTCGGCATATTTATCAAAATCAATTGAAAGATCTTTTCTAAATGGGGTTGCAGTTGCAGTCAAGATCCCTTGCCATGGTTTTAGCGATTGTGAATTAGCCATGTGAAGATGTTAGTCGGAAAGTTCGCCTAACGTAACTGCCCCACCAATGGGACGTACCGTCGCGGATTTTTCTGAGGAAAATCTAGCGGCGATATCTTGCACGCTTCTCTGACAGATCCTTCCTTGACACATTCCCATACCAGCCCTAGTAAATAATTTTGAGGTTCGAGCTGAGTCGGCGCCCAATTCTAGAAATGAAGAGAGGATTTCCTCTCGAGTGACTTCTTCGCAGCGACAAACTGTCACATCTTCTTTACTCCAGTCAATCCAAGAATCGTCGAGACGATAGATTCGGTTTATCCCATCTGCAAAGATTTGTTGACGCCATTTTCTTAACTTGATCAAAAAAGCTGTAGAAGTTTTACCACTTGAAGAGTTGATCATAGATCGAGCAGCAATCACACCTTCAGTCATCGCAAGTTCATGGCCGCCAATACCGGTGATTTCACCAGCCGCCCAAACTCTTAGGACGGAGGTTCCTTGATTTTGGTCAACTTTTACCGTGGTCTCACCTAATCGGTCGCGGGTTTGCAATTTCAAAATACTTGCAATCGTTAAGTCGGGGATAAAGCCATGGGAAAGCGCAATCGAATCACAATTCACCTCTGATTCATGATTTCGAGAATCCCTAATTGTTACCGTTAAACCCAATTCACTCTTTCGTACGCGCACAACTCGCTTTCGATTATGCACTTTAACCTTTGATTTCCTGAGGGAGACAAGGAAAGCGAAAGCCTCCTGAATTTTTGCGGGATTTAGCGCCAGGCCAAGTAAGTTGCGCCACCATCGCAAATTAGAGCGCATCTCATAAAGACCAACTATTTTCGGTGGGTTGCGCAGTGATAAAAGTGATTTTGCCACCGGGAACAAGAATGGACCCGAACCCGCTATTACTATTTCGGTACCGGGGGAGAGCGCGAAATTCTTTGCCAACGATTGCATCGCACCAGCTGTCATCACGCCAGGTAAAGTCCAACCAGGAATCGGCAGAGTTCGCTCAAGCGCGCCAGTTGCAATCAGAAGATTCTTAACTTCAAATGCTTCAGATTTACCCTTGGAAATACCGTGAAGTATGAAGTGGTCCGGAAGTTTTTCTATCTGCCAAATCGAAGTTTCATAACGCCAAGTCACCAACGGAGATTGAAATAAGTTGGTAAATCCAGTTTCGGGAAATTTCTCGCCTTGGCGATGGCGCCAATATTGGCCACCTGGAGCAAGATAGGAATCAATAATTAGAACCGGAAGATTTGCCGATACAAATTCTCGGGCTGCGGCAAGTCCGGCAGGGCCAGCCCCAATGATGGCGTTGGAAATCATCCATCAATTCCTAGCGTGGACTTTATCTGCATGTCAGCTTCGGCCTGCAGTAAACAGGCTCGCAAACTTCCCTTGCCAACGACGTTGACCAAGCAGTCGTAGCAATGGCCGATTCCGCAGAAAAGTGATCTCGCTTCATTGTTAAACCTGGTTTGGCGAAAATTCTTTACCTGGTTTCGCAAGAGCGCCGCGGCGACCGTGTCACCAGGCTCAAATGGAATCTGCGCACCATCAAAGTGAAATTTAGTCATGCGCTGGTGCCAACCTTGGCGCTAGTTTGGAAACGATTCGGAAGAAATGGAGTTGGATCAACTAAAGTTTGGGATCTAGTAATCATCTGTGAGATTAACTTTCCGCTAGCGGCCGATAATCCAATTCCTGCCCCTTCGTGGCCAGCGCAATGAAAGAGACCGCCGAGATTGGCATCTTCACCAATTACCGGGAGGTGATCGGGTGAATATGGACGAAATCCGTTATAGACCCGAAGTAGCTGCGCGTTGGCAAGAATTGGAAATAGCGAGGTGGCTTGGCGTGCCAACCGTTTAATTATTGAGATATCGATTGAGCGATCAAAACCGACGCGCTCTCGACTAGCCCCAATAAGAATTGTGCCGCTCTTAGTTCCCTCAATAACTGTAGAGGTCTGAAGATCAGCATCACTACTGGCTACGTTATCCACATAATCTGAGTCATAAACTTTATGGTTTACATAGTGTGGTAACGGTGCAGTTACCAGGATGAAACCGCGACGCGGCATAATCGGAAGTTCGGTACCGGCTCGCTTAGCAATTTCACCCGCCCAGGTCCCAGAAGCGTTTATCACAAATTCAGATTGAATGATCCCGGTATGGGTGTGGATCTCGAAGCCGCCACCTATCTTTTTTATCTGGTGTACCTCTTGGTGCGAGTGCAACTTGGCGCCTCGCTGTTGGGCGAAGCGAAGAATATGCGCTGCAGCGAGCATTGGCTGACATTGCGCATCTTGCGGATAGTACACACCATATTCAATTTCATTACTGATGCAAGGCTCTAATTCCTTAATCTCTTTTTGATTCACTTCAGTCGCGGTTACGCCTACTTTCGATTGAGATCTTGCTAGTTCAAATAGCGATTTGGGATTCTTCCGGGCTACAGATAACCCGCCCTTAGCAACTAACTCAAAACTATTACCAACATCTTCTGCCACTTCAAACCAGATATCTCTGGAAAGAAGCGCTAAATTTAATTCTGGCCCCGGCGATTTATCGGAAACCATTATGTTTCCTTCACCAGCGCCAGTTGTTCCACTTGCAACAGCTCCGCGATCAATAACGATTGTTCTTAAACCAAATTGATTTGCGAAATAAGCGCACATAGCGCCAACAATTCCGGCGCCGATAACAACGACATCAGCTCGATTTTGGTTGGCAGTGGAAGCCAATTTGGAGGCCATATAGAAAGTCTGCCAGTGGAGTGATTTTCCGACCCCCTATAACAAAAGTGTTACCGGCTGAGAGAAGACCCCGCGTGTTCTCGGGATTTTCGGGCTGGTCAAACTGGATGGCTACGCCTAGGGTTTCCCCTGAAGCAGGGGGTGACCCCTGTTGAAACCCTAGGAAAGGTATACCTCTTAATGAAGAAAAATCCTGCAAAGGTAGCGCTAGTTGCTCTTGCAACTGCTGCACTCAGCTTGGGCCTCGTCTCAAGCGCGCAGTCTGCAAAGACACTCTGGATTTCTTCTGATCTACCGAAGCAAGGTGGATCGGCTGACCAGAGCGCTTCAACAAACAAAGCAATCAAGCTATTGCTCAAGCAAATGGGTAATAAGGCTGGACAATTCACGATTAAGTTCCGTGAATATGACAACTCAACTGCAGCTAAAGGTTCATGGGATGACGCGCAGTGCGCAAAGAACGCACAAGCACACGTTGCATCACGTGACGAAGTTGCTGTTATGGGTACCTACAACTCCGGTTGCGCAAAGATCATCGTTCCAATTTTGAACCAGGATCCAAAGGGTCCAATGGTTATGGTCTCTAACGCAAACACCAACCCAGGACTTACAAAGGCATGGGGCCCAGGAGAGCCTTCCAAGTACTACCCAACTGGTTTCCGTAACTACTGGCGTGTAGTAACAACTGACGATAACCAAGGAAATGCTGCGGCTCAGTTCGCACAGAGCATTGGTATCAAGTCGGTTTACGTACTAAACGACCGCCAGACTTATGGCCAAGGTGTTGCGCAAGCATTCACCTCTGCTGCTAAGAAACTCGGTATCAACGTTCTATCAACTGGCGATGCCGGTGAAGGTTGGGATGACAAGGCAGCAAATTACGAAACTCTATTTACCAAGATCAAAGCACTTAACCCAGACATGGTTTATGTCGGCGGTATCTTCGATCTAAATGGTGGACAGCTCGTTAAGGACAAAGTAAAGATCCTCGGCGACAACACCAAGGTTAAGTTCATGATGCCAGACGGCTTCACCGGTTACCCAGACTTCTTGGCATTGCCAGAAGCAGCTGGTGCATATCTATCCTTCACAGGTCTAGATATCTCCCAGTTCCCTAAGGGTGGCGCAGCTGAGCAGTTCCAGAAGGCATACTTGAAGGAATACAAGGAAGTTCCAACCAGCTCCTTCTCCGTTTACGGAGCGGCTGCTGCACAGGTAATTCTTGATGCCATCAAGCGTTCCAATGGAACCCGTAAGGATATTTGGCAGAAGATGAAGACTGTTGACATCACTGCAAAGAACTCTGTTGTCGGAACTCGTTTGAAGTTCGATGACAACGGTGACATCCTTTCAAAGGACATCACGATTCTGATCGTTAAGGACGGCAAAGAAACCTTCCAGAAGAAGATCACAATCAAGTAATAAAGAAGTAACTGAAAATCTTGGGTGGCTGCCTAGCGGCCACCCAAGATTTTTGCCATAATGAGGCTTCTCAAGTTTTAGGAGTTTTTCTTGGCTAAAGTAGCTGAACTGCAGAAATTTAAAGGCACCCCCGGCCAAATCCGCCGGCAACGAATAGAGCGCATTGGCGCCATCGTTATCTCGCTGGTGTTGGCAGCCTGGATCCTCGTAAATCTAATTCAAACCCCAACTCAATTTGCCCAAGTATTCGTAATGGGGCTCCGCAACGGACTTTTATATGCGTTGATCGCCCTTGGCTATACCTTGGTTTACGGAATTATTGAATTGATCAACTTTGCGCACGGCGATCTCTTTATGTTGAGCGCTGTCTTCTCTTCTTACTTCATTACCGTCTGGTTTAAGCAAGATGAATCAAATCCTGCGGGATGGCTAACCTTTATCTCTTGCCTCTTTGCGGTGATGGCTTTTGGCGCCACGATAAATGTATTGATCGAACGGCTTGCTTATCGAAGATTAAGGAATGCGCCGAGACTGGCCCCGCTAATTACCGCAGTTGGTATGTCATTTCTTCTTAATTTCATCGGCCTAAAGTGGAATGGTTCTACTCCGCGTCAGTGGCCAACTGTCATTCCTAATTTCAATATCCAGATCGCCGGTGTTGATATCAGCACAGTAACGCTCTTACTTTTTGCAGTAGGAATTCCGCTTTTAATTTCTCTAAATTACATTGTGACTAAGACCAAATCTGGTAAAGCAATGCGCGCCACCGCACAAGATAAGGATGCCGCAGCGCTGATGGGCATTAATGTAAATAAAACTATTGCTTTTACCTTTGCCCTTGGCGGGGCGATGGCTGGCGCTGCCGGACTACTCTGGCAGCAATCAATTGGCACAACGAATTATAATTTAGGTTTCCAACTTGGCCTGATTGCCTTCACCTCTGCGGTTCTTGGTGGAATCGGAAATCTCTGGGGCGCGGTTTTGGGCGCAATCCTTATTGGAATTATCCAAGGTCTAAACGATGGGCTTCCAATCGCTTTCGGTCAGCAATGGTCCCAGAGCGTGGTCTTTGCTATCTTAATTATTATCTTGGTCTTTAAGCCTGCAGGTTTACTTGGTAAAGCAACTACGGAGAAGGTCTAACGATGGCTAAGAAAGCTCCTAGTAACGTAACCATCACTAATCGCAAGTGGGCAATTGGCTACACAATCGCTGGCGCGATTCTCTTTATCGTTTATCAATTCCTGCTTCCTTGGGAAGGGCTACCACTCGGAATTTACGATGCAGTTTATGAATGGATGCCACCATCTGCTGTTAATGAATGTTTAGTTTATGTAATTATGGCCCTTGGCCTAAATATTGTGGTCGGATACGCCGGCTTACTCGACCTTGGTTATGTGGCCTTCTGGGCGATAGGTGGTTATTGCGCCGGCTGGTTTATGTCCGAGTTCTTCTATTTCTTAAATATTCACTTCTTTGGCTCAGTCCCAGCAGAAGCGCCCGGCATTCACATAAATTTCTGGATGGTCTTATTAATTGGTGGTTTTGTCTGTGCATTGTTCGGCGTTCTAATTGGTGCTCCAACTTTGCGCTTGAAGAGCGATTACTTAGCGCTCGTTACCCTGGGCTTTGGCGAAATTATTCCGCAAGTCTTCTTTAACGGTGAGAATTTCTTTGGATTCAATATTTCAAATGGAACAAAAGGAATTGTGGTTGTTGATCCAATCCCGGCTGGCTTTAAGAATCTTGGCCCCTTTGATTTCGGATGGAAACTACTTATTTTCTTACTACTTACCGCGGTAATGGTCTTTGTCTCGCTCCGCCTCCGTCGCGGTCGACTCGGCAGAGCCTGGCTTGCGATTCGTGAAGATGAACTTGCGGCGAGCATGATGGGTGTACCGTTGATGCGCACCAAGTTGCTCTCATATGCAGTCGGTGCTTTCGCGGGTGGACTCGGAGGAGTTGCCTTCGCAACCCACGTAAATGGTGTTTACGCAGAACGTTTTAATTTCGCAATCTCGATCTTCTTACTTGCCATGGTGGTGCTCGGGGGAATGGGTAATGTCTGGGGTGTAATCCTTGGTGCATTCGTACTTTCTTGGGTAAATGGAACCGGCCTAGTTGCCTTTGGCGACACCTTCAATACCCAGTTCGGCACTTCGATCGATTTTGCTTCCTTTACCTTCCTACTCTTTGGTCTCGTACTTATCTTCATGATGCTCTATCGACGTGAAGGTTTACTCCCTGAATCTCGTCTCAAGTTAGTTCTCCACGAAGAAGAGTTAGATGAAGCAGCTGATGGAAAGAAGGCGAAGAAATGAGCAATGTCTTAGAAGCTAAAGATATTAGCGTCGCCTTCGGTGGTCTGCTTGCGGTTGATTCAGTCAACTTCAATATTCCTGAGCGCTCTGTAGTTTCGTTGATTGGCCCAAATGGCGCCGGCAAAACTACCTTCTTTAATGTGCTAACAGGTTTATATAAACCATCGGCTGGCATCGTTGAATTTCAAGGTAGAAATATCACCGACCTGCCTCCGCACAAGATTGCTTCAATCGGTATCGCAAGAACTTTCCAGAACATCAGGCTCTTCGGCTTGATGACGGCGCAAGAGAATTTGATGGTAGCGATGCATACCCACCTTAAGGCTGGCATTATGTCCACAATCTTGCGCACTCCAAGGCAGCGTCGCGAAGAGAAAGAAGCTGAAGAGCGCGCCCAAGAAATTCTAGATTTCGTCGGAATTGGCAAATGGACTTACGAATTTGCCAGAAACCTTTCCTATGGCGATCAGCGAAGACTTGAGGTAGCGAGAGCCCTCGCGCTGCAACCACAAGTTCTCTTACTAGATGAACCAACCGCAGGTATGAACCCGCAAGAATCCCAAGTATTTGTGGACTTTGTACACCGCATCGTTAAAGAGCGTGATCTCTCAATCATGTTGATTGAGCATGATATGAAAGTTGTGATGAGCGTATCTGAGCGAATTACCGTTCTAGATCAAGGCGAGAAGATTGCAGAAGGTTCACCGGATCAAATTCGAAACAATGCCCGAGTCGTTGAGGCCTACCTCGGAAAGTCAAAGGACTAACGCGATGAGCACGTTACTTGATGTAAAAAATATTGAAGTTGCCTACGGAAAGATTGTTGCCGTTAATGATGTCTCATTGAATGTGAATGAGGGTGAGATAGTTACTTTGATTGGCTCTAATGGCGCCGGTAAATCAACCACTCTTCGCACAATCTCAGGTCTACTAAAACCTAAAAAAGGCGAGATTTCCTTCAACGGGAAGCGAATTGATGGAACTCCAGGCCATGAAATTGTTGGCCTTGGAATCTGTCACGCCCCAGAAGGCCGGAGAATCTTTGCTCGTATGACCGTTAAAGAGAATCTCGAACTTGGCGCCTTCCTTCGCAATGATAAGGCTGGCGTTTCATCCGATATGGATCGAGTGTTGGAGCTCTTCCCACGTCTTAAAGAGAGAATTCAACAGCGCGCTGGAACGATGTCTGGCGGCGAGCAACAGATGCTTGCAGTAAGTCGCGCTCTCATGGGTTCACCAAAATTATTACTTCTTGATGAGCCTTCTATGGGACTTGCGCCGGTACTAGTTGAAATGATCTTCGATACCATCACAAAGATTCGCCAACAAGGAACCACTATCCTTTTGATTGAACAGAATGCGATGGCAGCGCTAGAGGTGGCCGATCGCGCATATGTTCTCGAGTCTGGGAGAGTGAAGTTGAGCGGTAAAGCTGCCGAACTTCGCAAGAATAACGAGATCACCAAGGCTTATCTCGGCCACTAGTTTCTAAAGAGCTCTTATCGGAAGGCAGTTTCCCCGGTAATGGCTTGACCAATTACCAACATATGGATCTCGTGGGTTCCTTCATAAGTTAAAACTGTCTCTAAGTTCGCCATATGTCTAAATATGGGGTACTCGCTCGTGATTCCGGCGCCGCCCAAGATTGATCTTGCCGAACGGGCGATCTCTAGCGCGGTTTGGACATTGTGGTACTTACCCATGCTTATCTGTTCTGGTTCGATTTTTCCGCCATCCTTAAGATCGGCTAGGTGATAAGCAAGTAGTAGTGAAGTCGTAATTCCAGTTGCCATCTGAGCGATCTTGGCTTGGGTTAATTGATAGCCAGCGATTGGTTTATCGAATTGGATACGAGTCTTTGCGTACTTAACAGCAGATTCAAAGGAATCTCGGGCCGCGCCTACTGCGCCAAAGATGATCCCAAATCGAGCTTCGGCCAGACACATTAGGGGAGCGCGCAAACTTGTGGCTCCAGGTAAACGATAAGAATCTGGAACGCGCATCCCATCAAAGACTAATTCCGCAGTTAGCGAAGCGCGTAGCGACAATTTGTGTTTGATCAAAGTGGCTTTGAAACCTGGGGTATTGGTTGGAACACAGAAGCCACGGATCCCCTCATCGCTCTGGGCCCAAATAATTGCGACATCAGCGATGGTGCCATTGGTGATCCACATTTTCGATCCATTGATAACCCAATCGCCGCCATCGCGCTTGGCAAAGGTGCGCATTCCTGATGGGTTGGAACCAAAATCAGCCTCGGTTAAACCAAAACAACCAACCGCATCGCCTTTTGCCATCTTGGGAAGCCATTCTTGTTTCTGTTCTTCACTGCCGTATTGATGAATCGCAAACATGGCGAGTGAGCCCTGTACCGAAACCAAAGAACGTAATCCAGAGTCAACGGCTTCCAGCTCAAGACAAGCGAGTCCATAAGAGAGCGCATCAGTCCCCGCGCATTCATAGCCCTCAAGGTGCATTCCTAGTAAACCCAGGGATCCTAATTTCTTAGCGATTTCTCGTGCTGGCAAATCTCCTGCTTCATACCAGGCGGCAATATTTGGCCGAAGTTCTTTCTCTCCAATATTTCGAACTACTTCACGGATCGCCAGTTGTTCCTTATTCAATCTAGAATCTAGCTCCATGAGGGAATTCAATTCACGAGGAGTTACTGGTTTGGCCATGCGTTAAGTCTATCTACGCTCTTGGAAAGTATTTCAAACGATGTTGTACTCAGGACGTAGTGAATTAGGTCGCTCAAATCGTTCTGCAGTTAGCGCGCTAATCGAAACGAATGGCTCTTGCCCTAGATAGAGATCTCGAAGAATCTCACCAATCGCCGGGCCCTGCAGGAATCCATGGCCGCTAAAACCAGTGGCATAGAAATAGCGCGAGACCTTCGAATATTCACCCAGAATCGCATTATGGTCCGGCGTAACTTCATACAGGCCAACCCAACCCCTCCCGATACCAATATCTATTAATCGTGGCGCGCGGTGGCTAGCAATCTCGCCCAACTTTAAGAGGAAGTCGGGATCCTTCGGAGTGTCATATCCAGCTGGATTACTTTTATCCGAGAAACCCATCAATAATCCTCTACCTTCACGATGCCAATACAGTGAAGACGAGTAATCGATAGTCATTGGCATCGCGGTTGGCAAATCATTAAATTCATTTCCCAGCTCTTTGGTAACAACTAGTTCTCGCCGATAGGGCGTTACCGGAAGATTTAAACCTACTAGTTCGCCGATTTTTGGCGACCATGCGCCGGCGCAATTGATGACAGCTTTTGTCGCTACCTTGCCAATTGAGGTCGTAACCGAGCGAATTTCAGATCCGACCACTTCAATCTCCAAAACTTCAGTGTTAGTGAGGACGGTTGCGCCAAGCCGTTTCGCACCAGTGGCGTATCCCATCACGACAGCTTCTGGGGTGCAGTGACCATCATCTGGTGTAAATGAACAAGCCAGCACATCATCGATATTTAAAAGAGGTGAAATACGTTTTGCATCTTCCGGGCTCAACATCTCTGAGCGAATGCCAAATTCATGATGAATCTTAGTTGAGGCTTCGAAAAGTTCTACATCAGAGTTTTTAGTAAGAGCAAATAGATATCCAGGTCTATGTAAATCTATCTCGTAACCAGGTCGATCTTTGAATTTTGCAAAAAGTTCTAGAGAGCGTGCGCCGAGCGCGACGTTAAATGCATCAGAGAAATTTGCCCGCACCCCACCAGCAGCTTTTGAAGTCGATCCGCTGGCAAGTTCATTCCGTTCACAGAGTAAAACGCTTACTCCCGCTTCGACTAAATGGAATGCGGCTGACGTACCCATTACGCCACCACCGACAACAACTACATCTACCGATTTGGGAAGTGACATTTAGATCTTGAAATCTGGATTATGCGCTAACTCAACGGTATCCATCTGGGCTTTCTGTAACTTATTTGACCAATCCCAATTCATTGATTGCCAACGAGTGAATTGATCTAGTACCCAGATGCCGCTCTGGCGCGAGCCATTGCCGCTCTTTCCATTACCGCCAAATGGAAGGTGGGCTTCCGCGCCCGAAGTCGAATTGTTGACCGAGACCATTCCAGCAGAGATTCCCTCTCTAAAGCGCCAGACATTTTCTGGATCGCGCGTGTAGATGGCCGAAGATAATCCGTAGCCATGGCCATTTGATAACTCCAACGCTTCATCTAAACTCTTAAATTTTCCAACTGTCACGAGCGGGCCGAAGGTTTCGGTTCGATACAACTCATCCTCAGATTTCAAACCCGAAACAATCACCGGATGGGCAAATACTCCGCTATCTGGATCGCCCACAAATCCCTCTCGGGGGTTGGCCTTAGTGATTCTTCCAGTTGCAGTCGAGCCTGAAGTTTTATGGTGGCCCTGAATCATTGATAAGTGCTTTAGGTGATTCTCTAGATATTTTTCGCTGATCATCGGACCATATAGAACATCAGAGAACGGGTCACCAACTTTGGCTGCGCTAACCACTTTTGAGTAGCGAGCCAGAAATTCATCATGGATAGTTTCGTGGAGCCAGAGCGTTCCTAATGAAGTACAACGTTGCCCAGCTGTTCCAAAACCAGCAAAGAGCGCGCCATCTAGAGCTAAATCGAGATTCGCATCTGGCATGACCACCATGGGGTTCTTACCGCCGAGTTCCAAACAAGCGCTTTGCACATATTCGCCTGCTTTAGCGCCAATCTTTCTACCAACTTCGGTCGATCCAGTAAAGCCAATTTTATTTATTAGACCTTTCGCTAATCCGGTTTCCATTGCTTCAAATGTCGTTGCCCCATCTGCAACTACGGTGATAAGTAGATCTTCTGGAATTCCACCGGCATGAAATAACTTAGTTAGGGCGCGTGCAACCGCTGGCGTGAATTCAGAGGGTTTCCAAACCACAGAGTTTCCGGCTAGCAGCGCTGGAACTAGATACCAAGAAGGAACTGCTGCTGGAAAATTGCCAGCGGTAATAATGAAGACACTTCCAACCGGCATTCGATAAGTGAATAGATTCTTATTAGGCATCTCACTTGGCACAGTTTGGCCATAGAGTCTGCGACCCTCACCAAGGAAAAAATCACAGGTATCAATAACTTCCTGTACTTCACCTAAGGCCTCTTTATAAACCTTTCCCATTTCTCTGGTAACCAGTTGGGAGAGCGCCTCTTTATTTTTCTCAACGAGACGTCCAACATTTGCAATCACTCGGCCGCGCGCTGGCGCGGGGATTGCGGCCCATTTGCGCTGCGCCACTTTGGCGCGCTCCATCGCCGCAACTATCTGGGCGCTTGTGGAGCTAGGGCTAGTCGCCACAATTTCGGAGAGATTTGCTGGGTTCTTTGAAATAAATTCCATTCCAATATCTAACACCAAAGATTTAGGAAAACCTAGTTCACTCTCAATAGTAACGGCGCGATAACGCTGATGGGCTATTCTGAGAATGTGAATCAGGAGCGCACTGTTGCGGCAGCGATTATAGATCTCTTGGCGGCGAACCAAGTCAACGTCACATTTGGAATTCCTGGTGTTCATAACTTGGCTTTCTGGAATGCACTTCGACCGAATCGACCAAAGATAATTGGTGTTCGCCATGAACAAACTACGGTATATGCAGCTGATGGCAATTTTCGAACGTCTGGAAATCTTGGCGTAGCAATTACAACCACTGGACCAGGAGCTGCTAACACTCTTGGCGCCTTTGGCGAAGCTTCGGTATCTAATTCGGCAGTTCTCGTCATCTCTTCAGAAGCGCCAATCGCACTTCGCAAATCTGATATGTCTCGCGGGCTCCTTCATGAAATGAGCGATCAGAGCGCGCTCTTTGCGCCACTTGCAAAGAAAGTCGATGGCAAGCCACTTGCCATCTCGGTTCGTGATGCAAAGTCTGCAGTTAGTGCCGCCGTTTACCTAATTAAAAAGTTGCAAGAAGCCCCAAGAGGATGCGGATATTTAGGGATCCCAGCCGACGTCCTCAATCAACCGGCGCCAGATGAATTTGTGAGCGAAACTAAAGAGCCGCTACATGAGAATTTAGCGCAGCTTGCAGAAGTTACAAATTTAATTGAAAAATCGCTACGCGTTGCGATTTGGGCTGGTGGGGGAGCACTTGATTATTCGGAGGAAATTGGCGCGTTGGCCGAGCACTTAGGGGCACCGATATTCACATCATTTGCGGGCCGTGGCGTCGGGGCCGCCAGTAAGAACTATTTAACTGTTCCGGTTCATGAGCCAGAGATCTCCGAATTGTTAGCCGAAAGTGAACTTTTGTTGGTGTTCGGAAGTGAATTAGATGGAATGAACACCAAGAATTGGTCGCTGCCATTTCCTAAAGAGGTTGTGATTATTGATCCGGCGCCAGATAAACCGGCAATCAACGCTAGCTCGAAGCGTTATCTAGCGACGGCAGATTTCAAGTCAGTTATTTCAAAGTTGCAAAAAGTTGAAGTGAAAAGCAATTGGCGAGATTATGCGCAAATTTGCAGTACTACTAAAGAGCGCCTCCAAAGCAGTGCTATAGAAAAAGCTGGGATCACGTTTGTAAGAGTTATTGACGAGAATTGGAGCCAAGCAAACCCGATTTTCTGCGATATGGCTATTAGTGGCTACTGGGTCGGAGTTTATGGCCTAAACCAAAGGCCGCGGCGGAGCGCTTATCCGGTTGGTTGGGGGACGCTGGGCTTTGCGTTGCCTGCGGCAATTGGTGGCGCTACAAAGTCTGCGACCTTAGTTGTTTGTGGCGATGGCGGATTGGCATTTGCACTTAGTGAATTAGCCACTATTCAACAAGAAAAACTCCCGATAACAATTCTGCGAAATGATGATGGTGGTTATGGAATGCTCCGTTATGACC
>JBJTUU010000047.1:0-13525 GCA_046080845.1 Actinomycetales bacterium
GATGCGCGATCCGAAAAACTTGGCTACCAACTTTATGCCGGTCGCGCCCGTGCCATCTTGGAGCGCGGGTTTATCGCATTTCGTTCATCTACCTGGGTACCAATCGCAACCGGCTTTATCGAACCGGTTCTCTATCTCCTCGCCTTTGGCTACGGAATGGGCCAACTAATTGGCGATATCGAAACTAGTTTCGGCACCGTCGACTACACCACCTTTATTGCTCCGGGGCTATTAGCGACCAGCGCTATAAATGGCGCGATTTACGATGTGACTTGGAATGTCTTCTTTAAGTTAAATCAGAGCCGCCTTTATCAAGGAATTCTGGCCACTCCAATGGGGCCGCTAGATGTGGCGTTGGGTGAAATTTTGTGGGCGCTGCTACGTGGACTGACTTACGCAACTGCGTTTATGGCGATGATGTTTCCGCTGGGATTGATTCCTGGTTGGAACTCACTACTTGTAATTCCGGCTGCGGTATTAATTGCTTTCGCGTTTGCATCGTTTGGTATGGCGCTAACTTCTTATTTTCATACCCATCAACAGATGGGATTTATAAGTTTAGCTTTGCTTCCCATGTTTTTATTCTCTGGTTCGTTATACCCAATTTCGGTTTATCCTGATCAATTAGAGCGTGTGATACATATTCTTCCAACTTGGCACGGAATTGAACTTGCGCGAGATCTTTGGTTTGGAGTTATCGATTTCTCAACTATCACACATATTCTTTATTTTTCGCTGATGATAATTATCGGTTTAATTTTTACAACGCGCCGCTTACGTAATCTTTTTATGCGGTAATTACGCGTAAGACACACCTCTTGACCAACCCCCGGGGGTAGGGGTAAACTCCACCTAGCAACACAAAGTGTTAAGGAGCGTGGTACCAACAAATCGGTTCTTCTGAACCGTATTTGGGAAGTCCCAAACTCCCATGTTTAATCAAACTCATCATTCCCAAACCTTTAGACAGGTTCCGGTTTCATTCCGTCCAATTCCAGAATCGCGCATTCGCGAACTGTTAGAGATTGAGCGTTCTAAATTTTCTAAATTAGCGCCAGGTTCAGGTAGCGAAAATTATCGCGCCGGAAAAGTAACTCCGCTGGGCGTTGCTTCAAGCTTCCAACATTGGAGCCCGTATCCAATTTCGATTGTTTCGGCTAAGGGCGCCTGGATGAAAGATGTTGATGGTCGCGACATGCTCGATCTCTCAATGGGATTCGGTGCGCTGCTCGTCGGGCATCTAAATGAAGAGGTAGTTAAAGAGGCAAAGGCGACTCTCGAAGTCGGTACCCTCTTTGCGACTCCATCACCCATTACTCGCGATGGCGCTGAAATCATCGCCCGCCGCTTTGGCCTAGATATGGTCCGCTTCGCCAACTCGGGCACTGAGGCGACGATGTACGCGATTCGAACTGCCCGCGCCGCTACCGGAAAGCTTGGCATAGTAAAGATTGAGGGTGGCTACCACGGTTCCTATGACGCCTTGATGGTCTCAAACAAACCTGATGTTGCGCTAGCCGGCTCTTCCGAAGATCCAACTCCGATTCCACTTCCAGCCGTCGTGCCAGGTGAAGTTCACGTTGTTCCTTACAACAACGCCGACGCCATCGAGCGAGTATTTAAAGCCCATGCTGATTCAATCGCTTGCCTCATCATGGAACCAGTTCTCGAAAATATTGGAATCGTTGTCCCAGATATGGGTTATCTAGAACGAGTTCGCCAACTTTGCGATCAGTACGGCGTCTTATTGATATTTGATGAAGTAAAAACTGGATTAACAGCTGGCCCACAAGGCGCTGCGCAACGACTTGGTATTAAGCCGGATCTAATTGCCCTTGCAAAATCAATTGGTGGCGGAATTCCAGTTGCTGCCTTTGGTGGCAAACGTGAATATATGGAAACAGTCGTTACCGGCAAGCACGCTCATCTCGGAACTTTTAACGGCCACTTCCTTGCAATGGCTGGGGTTCGCGCAGTAGATCGAATTTGTACGCCGGAAGCGCTACAACGTTGTGAAGATTTAAATCGTCTTGCGCTATCTCGAATGTCTGAAATTATCAATGAGTATGAACTTCCAGCTCACACCGTTGGTTTTGGCGTTAAAGGATGCGTTACTTGGTCAGGTACGCCAGTTCGTAATTATCGCGATTACAAAGCAACTGATTTTGAATTAGCCGAACTATCGTTCTTCTGGTCACTTAATCGAAATGTGATGACCCCACCGGGCCTTGATGAACAATGGCTAATTTCCCTTGCCCATGGCCAACGCGAAATCGACATTATGGTCGGAGATTTCCTCGAGTTCGCTCAAGCGCTACGCGCTTAGGCGACAATTTCGTTATAAAAGCGTAATTACAAATCACCAAACTAACAGTAAAGTTTTAGGGTGCCGCTTATCGAAATTCGGGGCCTAAGCAAAGCCTTTGGTTCAGTTAAAGCAGTTGATGGCATCGATTTAGATATAAATGCCGGTGAATTTATAACATTACTTGGTCCATCCGGTTCCGGAAAAACTACCGTGTTGCGAATGATTGCTGGCTTTGAAGATCCCGATACTGGCTCAATAAAATTAAATAGTAACGACATGACACATCTGCCACCTTATGAACGCGATGTGAATACCGTCTTTCAAGATTATGCGCTATTTCCTCATATGGATGTAATTACCAATATCGAATATGGCCTTCGCGTTAAGAAGGTTGATAAAGCTGAACGAAGAGCTAAAGCGCTCGCAGCGCTTGAGCAAGTTCGGCTAACTGGTTATGAGAATCGCAAACCAAGCCAACTATCGGGCGGGCAACGCCAGCGAGTAGCTCTAGCGCGAGCACTGGTAAATCGACCATCGGTATTACTTTTAGATGAACCGCTAGGTGCGCTTGATTTAAAGCTTCGACAACAGATGCAGATTGAACTAAAAGAACTACAGCGCGAAGTTGGGATTACTTTTATATTTGTGACTCACGACCAAGAAGAAGCGCTAACCATGAGTGATCGCATCGCCGTATTTGATAAGGGAAAGATTCAACAGTTAGATCGACCAGCAGCAATTTATGAGCGCCCCACCAATGAATTTGTGGCCGGATTCGTTGGCGTTTCTAATTTGATTACCGGCAATGCCGCCCAAACCCTTCTAGGTAAGAGTGGCACATACACAGTCCGACCGGAGAAAATTCAGATTGATAAAAACCAAGGTGCATCCGGCACTGTTAAAGAGGTTGAGTACCTAGGTCCTGCCACTCGTTTCATTGTTGACCTAGATGCTGGTGCGCGGTTAGTTGTGCTCCGTCAAAATACTGATGAAAGCGCAGCCGATGTAATGAACATGCGGGGCAAGAAAGTAAATCTTTCTTGGGACAAGGCGAGTGAATACCAAGTTAATTAGATTTCTCATCTCAAAGATGAGAGAAGTGATGGAAGTTCCATCACTAAGCCACGAAAGTGGCATAGAGGAGGAAAGAAGTGCGAGACACCAAACTTCGCAAGCTTGCGGCGTTAGCTGCTGCTAGCACTCTCGTCCTCGCTGGCTGCTCGAGCTCCAGCGATGATGCGGGCGGTGGTGCCTATGCCGGACCGGTTAAGGACACCCCGGGAACAATCAATGTCCTTGCTTGGCCAGGTTACGCAGAAGATGGTTCAACCGATCCAAATGTCGAATGGGTAACCCCATTCGAAAAAGCAACCGGTTGCACCGTAAATGTAAAGACATATGGAACATCAGATGAAGCAGTTCAGTTGATGCAAGGTGGCGGCTATGACGTCGTATCAGCATCTGGTGATGCATCGCTTCGCTTGATTTATGGCGGCGATCTTCAGCCTGTAAATCTTGATTTGATTCCAAATTATGCTGACATATTCGAGAACTTGAAGGATCGCCCATGGAATACCGTTGATGGCAAGAATTACGGCGTGCCTCACGGACGTGGCGCAAACGTTCTTCAGTACACAATTGGAAAAGTGAAACCAGCACCGACCTCTTGGTCTGTGGTTTTCGAGCCAAATTCACCGGCAAAAGGCAAAGTAACTGCTTATGACTCTGCGATTTATATTGCTGATGCTGCGGTTTATTTGATGGCAACTAAGCCAGAGCTTGGTATTACCGATCCGTACGCACTCGACCAGACTCAATTCGATGCAGCGATGGCGCTGTTGGCGCAACAGAAGCCACTCATCGCGGAATACTGGTCTGATTACACGAAGTACATCGGCGCGGTCCAAAGCGGAAGCGTCACTGTTGGTACTTCATGGCAAGTTATCGCCAATGTTCTAAACGGCGAGAAAGAAACCGTCGGAGCAGTTAAGCCAGTTGAAGGTGCCACCGGTTGGTCAGATACTTGGATGATTTCATCTAAGACTGAAGCAATTGATTGCGCATACAAGTGGTTAAATCACATCATCGAACCAGCAGTAAATGCACAAGCTGCTGAGTGGTTTGGTGAGGCTCCTGCCAATTCAAAGGCTTGCGCACTAACCGCTAATAAGGATCACTGCAAGATTTATCACGCAGAAGAGACTGATTACTGGTCAAATGTTTACTACTGGAAGACCCCAACTGAGGAATGCTTAGACGGGCGTACCGACGTCAAGTGCCTACCTTATGCTGAATGGGTCAAGGCTTGGTCAAGTTTCCGTAACCAGTAACGGAACTGTTGAGTGGGCGTCGTAAGGCGCCCACTCACTTCTATATGACCACTATCCAGAATTTTCTGTATCGCCACGTAAGGGCACGCATCGCATCGCTCCTTGCACTTCCGCTTGCTTGGCTCTTGGTTATATACATAGGTTCACTCTTTGCGCTATTCATAACTTCAATTTGGAAAATAGATACTTTCACAAGCAAAGTAGTTCGTGAATTTACGCTCCAAAATTTCATAGATGTATTCACCGATCGCGCCTACTTCAATGTCACGATTCGAACTCTCATTGTCGCTATCTCGGTTACCTTAATCTGCGCCTTAATTGCGATTCCCATGGCGTTCTTTATGGCGCGGATCGCTCGCCCTAAATCACGTCCAGTATTAATTGCCTTAGTACTTACGCCGCTTTGGGCTTCTTATTTAGTAAAGGTTTATGCCTGGCGAACCATGTTTTATCCCGAAAGTGGCTTCATCCAATGGCTGATTTCACCGATAGGTGGCACAAGTCCTGGCTTTGGAATGATCGCGGTAATTATCGGACTGACTTATCTCTGGCTTCCATACATGGTGCTTCCGATTTATGCCGGCATGGAGAAGCTACCTAACTCAGTACTCGATGCATCTGCAGATTTAGGTGCAAAGCCGGGTCGTACTTTCTTTGGAGTTGTATTACCCATTACTTGGCCAGCAATAATCGCTGGATCAATTTTTACCTTTTCTCTGAGTATGGGTGATTACATCACGGTGCAAATTCTTGGTGGCACCTTCCAGATGCTGGGCAATGTGGTCTACCAAAACTTCTCATTGAATCTTCCATTTGCCGCCGCGGTTGCTCTCATACCGGTGATTATCATGATGATCTATCTCGGAAGCGTACGTAAGACGGGAGCGCTAGATAATTTATGAAACTTTCGCGCACCGCTAGAGCAACTCTAATTGGAATGATGGTTTTTGGATTTACCTTTATTTATCTGCCATTAGCCCTGGTTGTTATTAATTCCTTCAATACAAATAAGTCATTTGCTTGGCCGCCAACCGGATTCACGACTATCTGGTGGAGCAAAGCAGCAGCCAATGATGGAATTCGAGAAGCGGTATTGCGCTCTGTTATTACGGCCGTAATTGCCACTTCGATTGCGCTAATTTTGGGTTCATTAGCAGCCGCCGCTATCTCGCGTTACGACTTCTTCGGTAGAGATGCGATATCGCTTCTTTTTGTGCTTCCCATCGCACTTCCTGGAATTGTGACTGGAATTGCCTTGAATAACGTCTTCACCAACTTTTTTGGAAAATTAACTTTCTTCACAATAGTCATAGGTCATGCAACATTCTGTATCGTCGTTGTATTTAATAATGTTGCGGCTCGTTACCGCAGGCTTGGCATGAATCTCCAAGAAGCGAGTATGGATCTAGGCGCAAGCCGATTCACCACTTTCCGGTTAGTGACTTTTCCATTAATCAGAAGCGCACTAGTCGCTGGTGGATTGCTTGCCTTTGGCCTCTCGTTCGATGAAATTATTGTCACAACCTTTACTGCAGGAGCTGGTCAAACCACCCTTCCAATTTGGATTTTCCAAAATCTCTTCCGCCCCAACCAAGCGCCTATCGTAAATGTGGTTGCAGCCGCGCTAATCTTGATCTCAATCTTGCCCATCTATCTTTCCCAGCGACTAACAGCGGAGAAATAATGAAGATACTGCGACGAACCCTCGTCACAGTTCTCGTTTTGTACTTAGCTCTCTTTGGTTTCACCAAGGTAATTCGCTATCCCGACCCAGTGGCTACAATCAAATTGGGTCTGGCTCCCGCTTCTAAAACTCCAGTATTAATGCCTTGGCATGAAATTGCACCAGCAGCTAAACCTCTTGAAATCACGCGCGGTAGCGAAGCCATGCCTAACGAGGTGCAGTATGAAAAGGTAACTGTAAGTTGGAATGATTTTCTAGAAAAGACCCACACCAATGTATTTCTAGTAATTCGTAATGGCGTGCTAACCCACGAGTGGTATCGCGATGGATTCCAGGAAAGCACTCAGTTACCTTCATATTCGGTAGCAAAAACTATGACTTCAATCATGATTGGCCAGTTAATTGATGCTGGAAAAGTAAAAGAGAGCGATTACTTTGTCGATTATTTCCCAGAGTATAAAAATGGAAGTGATTTTGACAAGGTAACAATCCGCTCCTTACTTGATATGCAAAGTGGCGTTGGGGTATCCGACAACTATCCGACCGGCCCACAAGGTTGGGGAGTTGCTATTGCTCAGATGTACGCAACGACCGATCTCGCGTGGTTTATTGGAAATAACCGAAAGATGTCATTTACACCAGGCTCTAGCGCTGAATACCGAAGCGTTGATACACAATTACTTGGCATGATTATTAAGAAAGTTACTGGAATGCGAGTCGCTGATTACTTCAGCGAAAATGTATGGCAGAAGGTTGGCGCACAATATCCAGCTACCTGGAATGTTGATCGAGTTGGCGGAACTGAGAAAACTTTCTGTTGCTTCAATGCCTCTGGCATAGATTATGCAAAAGTAGGCTTAGCGTTACTTAATGGTGGCTATTCAGGTTCCACCCGAATAATAAGTAAGAGTTGGTTAAATCGCATGAGCACACCAGTTGTTACTTTGGATCACGATTGGGGTTATGCCGCACAAGTCTGGCATCCCTACAAAGGCACCTCGATGGCCCTTGGTTTGTACGGACAATTTATCTTTATTGATCCAGAATCCCGCACCGTGATTGTAAAACTTAGCGATAACCCACCAGGAAGTGATACTGAAGAGCCAACCGCAGCCGTTCTTTATGAACTAGCTCAATCGAAACGGTAGGTCTGGTCTATCAGTTATCACCCCAGATATTTGCGATCTAAACTTAATTTCCGAAACATTATTTACCGTCCATATTAAGACTTTCTTTCCAACCAATTTTTTACGTACCCAAGCGGAGTGATTAAATAACTCATAATCAATCGCCACAATCTCAGTTGGTATAAAAAGTAATCGCCACCGGTTTGCGACCACAAAGCCAACTCTTTTTGTTCGCTGCCGCAGCCATCGAACTGCAAACCACGAGAACGAAATAACCGTGGCATTATCACTGTCTTTTATCTCATTCAAAACTTTCCGCTCAACTTCTCTGCCAAACCGAGAAGGATGCTTAGTTTCGATTAACAACTCAACCTGAGAGTTTCTAGCAATTTCTATCAACTCATGAAGTGATATTAACTCTGTTAAAGCACGCATTTCTAGAAGTGAAAGATTAGAAACTGATTTAGAATTGTTGGCGATTCGCTTTAAGTTGCGATCATGGAAACAGACTGGTACCAAATCGCGGGTAAGCCTTATATCGCATTCGAGTCCATCAACTTTTGACTTAATTGCGGCTTCATAAGCAGCTCGAGTAGCTTCTGGAAATTTTCCACTAAACCCGCGGTGGGCATAGATCTTCATGGTTTAAATATAAAACGCAGTGATTTCTTCAATCCCGGGTTGGGATTCTTACTCTTTAATAAGAAAGCTGCTCGGAACAATGGTGCTCGCCAACCAAAAACTCGATTAAAAATCATGCCGCGCGCCCGTAAGTCTGAAGTGGTTCCCCACTTTGATGCTGAACTCTCTACCGGGTGAGTAGCGATAACTACTGGGAAATGAATCCCTTTTAACCCAGCGCGCAGCGCATCAGCGATAAATATGTACTCGTCTCCAAGGTAATTTTCAGCTCCTGCGCCAAAACTTTCATCAAACTTAATTCCTTTTGCCGTTATCGTATCCACCCGAACTATCAATTCATAAGTCGCGGCGCGAGCTGAATTAGTTAGTCTTAGCGGTTGAATCTTGGAGAAATAATCCTTTCGGAGCGCGCCAGTGTTGTCACGGGCCTGGGCTAGGACGATTGCGCACTCTGGATGTTGATCTAGATAAAGCAGCGCTTCGGTGATACCAGATTCATTAAAGAGAATATCGTCATCGCCAAAAAGTAAGTACTCTCCGTTGGCCCGTTCCAGTGCCGCATTTCTACTCTTGGCTACTCCTAAATTTCGCAATTCGATTAACTTTGCACTCCGTTCCTCCAAAACATAGGAATTCTCTTTTGGATTTTGTACTAAAACTAAGATTTCGCGATCTTCGCGGCGAATTGGAAAAACTATCGATTGCACTCTCTCGGGTAAGGTTGAGTAAGCAATGGTTAACTTTGGACGATCACTCATCTTCTATATCTTCTCGAACTTTGGCACCAGCCTTGGCTCGGGCGTATCTCATCAATGACCTAGAGCCGTTAGTGAGTGAGCCATTCTGAAGTCTTGTTCCAAAGAAGATAATTAATGTATTGGTAACTGAAATCTCTCCGTTATAACTCAAAACTAATAGCGCACCAAGAAGAATCACCATGCCAGCGCCAGCTACGAGTGCACCAGTCTCGGCGGCCCTAATTCGAGAGCCATGTCTTTGATGCGGAGTTGCCGCCTTGCCGGAATTTTTCTGATCTCGAAATGCAGATTGCAGACGTAGTTGACCTCTTAATAACCTACCTAAGTACGCAACTACCGCTAGAACTACCAAGAAGTTCAATAAAGCAAAATAAGGTTCCAAAATAAGAATAAAAACTATTACCGCAAGTAACTGAGTCGCATGAGTTAGTAGAGCTGAAATTTCAAAGGCCATCGCCCATTCTGGATTCTTGGCATCTTTATCTTTAATCTTTTTAAGGGCTTTGAAGGCTCGTTTAAATGCAGTTACTCGGTAGACCCGCTGATAGTACTGACTTACTCTCATAGTTATGAAGAAGATAGCTAATCCAATACCTAAGGTAATGAATTTTTCTTTCTCTAAATTACCTTCATGATTCACTATTCGGATAAAGAATTTCAAAACTAACAATTCCGATACGGATATAACTGCACCTAATATCGAGAGAACAATTAATACATACCGGAATCGTCCACCAGGAAAGAGAACTTTGAAACTATCCCTTAATTCCCTAAATATTGTGATCACTTCGATACCTCTAATTTACTCGAGCCAATTATCGCAATTAGGTGGCCTGCTGTCACAAAAACTGCGAGCGGTAGTCCATATCTAATTAGATTGGAATTGGCTGAAAAAATAGTGATTAGCAAAGTCATTTCTACTGAATGAAAGAGCCGTTGCACCGCAAAAATCCGGAACGGAGCTCTGGCAATCCGTAGCACTGTGGATTTCTGTCTACCAACTTCTTTACTATCAGCAATTTTGGGCACTTGGGCGAACGCTCTGGCGACATGTACCGAGTCATTAAAACCTTTATTTAGCACAATCAAGACAGAAATCATTGCCCCTAAGAAAAGAAGTTCATAATCCCCATTCTCGCTAATTCGCTTTGCCAGCGCGATCGGAATTAGAGATTCAGTTAAGTAATGTCCAACGCGATCCAAGAACACTCCTTTAGGCGATTGGATATTTCGCCAGCGGGCAATCTCACCATCACAGCAATCCCATAGCATTTGGAGTTGCGATAGAAATAGTGCAAGTAATAGACCATTCCAGCCATCAATTTGCAATGCAAAACTTATCGAAATACCAGTTGCAATCATTAAGTATGTGACGCCATTTGCGGTTATCGGCGTCTTGAGAAGAATTCGTGTTAAGTAGAGTGAGATTCTACGTAAGTAAAGATCTGCCACCCAATGTTCTGCATTTGATCTTCCGGTTACCGAGGGGGGCTGAGCAATAGCTCGTAACTGCTCGATAGTTGGATTGCTCGGGCGCTCGCTCACTCGCTCACTTTATTCTGCTTATGCGATAAGACCCATTGTCCTGATGCTAGAAATACAAAAAGAAGGGTGAAATACCAAGTTAATAGCGTTTCCGGACCATCAAGCAAGAGTGCTGCGCCAATCAAAAGTATCCGACCACCCAAATACAACCCAGCAACCTGTAACCAGAATGGTTTGCTCTCATTTTGTAACGCTCGATATAAAGCATCGTAATGGCCAAAAAGAATTGCAAATAGTAATAAGAAGGAACTTGTACTTAGTAAATCTTTTGATTGGAAAATCAAAATCAAGACAATTCCTTCTACTGCTCGCCAAATCGAAGGTTCAATCCAACTTGACCTCGTGAACAATGTTCGCTTTACACCAAGTAAATCGAGTTGTAGAACAATTAGTGGGCTGGGTAGAGAGGTTTTGGAGAGCATCCTGGTTCGTTTAACTCGACCTCTAAATACCACTGCCGCAGATATAGCCGCCAAAATTGGCATAACTATAAAAGTAAATTTTGCACCGCCTATTACTGAGGCTGCGCTAATTACCAACCAACGTTCACCGATTGGGAACTGGATAATTTTTCCTAACCAATATCGAAGTCGACCCTGAGTTTGGCGTTCGTTCGGAATGATTCCATCGAATTCAGCCATAAATTCCACCGGAATTTTTAACAATTCTTCATTCCTAATCTTCACAGATTGGGCGAAGTTGTAATCTGATAAATGGCGGAAAGTTTGGATTAGCATAATTGCCATCGCCAACAGCCAGAGATCTTCGCCTTGGCGAGCAGCTCCATAAGCAAGGCCAAAAAAGACTAAATACTCTTTAATTCGGTCAGTTACCGCATCTAGCCAAGCGCCTAAACTAGAGAATTTTCTTGTGTAACGAGCTAATTCCCCATCAACACAATCGACAATTATGCTCAACTGCAATAAGAAAGCTCCCAGGAAAATATTGGAAAAATTACCTTGCGCAAATGAATATGCAGAAGCGAGTCCAATCGCAAAGGAAAGCAGCGTCACTTGATTCGGGGTAGCTTTAACTTGAACGGCTGCCCAGGTTAAAACTTTTGAGAATTTCCGAAGCACAAAAACCGAGAAGAATCCATCATTTGCGCGATTCGCCATACTTAATCGAACTCGTCCAATATTTAACCCAGCAATTGCTTTTCTTGTATCAGCTCGCTCCGCCGCATCATTACTTCTTGAATAAGGAGCGCCCCAGATATCTACAGCATCTACGCGAACTGTGGCTCGCACTAAAGCCACCAGCGCCAGGTCTATCGCATTTCCAGCAGCCCTAAAGTTAGATGCGCCGGCTAAAGCTTCAATAATCTGGGGTTTATCAAAGTGGGAAAGTAGGAGTGCGCCAACAAAATCACGATTGCCAAAAGTTACCTTATGTGAAGTTGAAGATGCGCTAGCGATGCGATTCTGTCGCGCCAAGGTATTTCCATCTTTTCTAACTGATACTAAGGCAGCGCAAGCTCGTCGCGGATAATCAGTTAATAGCTCTAAATGTGGATCTGCAATCACGGTTCGTGAATCCATCAGTAGTAAATCACCACTGCAATTAGAAAAACTCTCAATTATTTCCGTAAGGGTTGTGCCCTCATTAATTATCAAGGACGAAATTGAACTATTCATTTAGAGTAGTATAAATCTATGGCGATCCAAGTTGTGATTCTCGCTGCCGGAATGGGCACTCGACTTGGCAAACCTTGGCCCAAACCGCTCACGCCTCTTGCTGATGGTCGCTCAATTTTGCAACAACAAATTGAAAATGTTCGGAGCGTTTTCTCAGATTCTGCGCGAATCTCAATTGTCGTCGGTTTCAAACTCGAAATGATTATGGAAGCCCACCCCGATGTTAGTTACATCTATAACGAGGCCTACGACCAGACCAATACCTCTAAAAGTTTGCTAAAGGCGCTCCGGGCTTCTCAAGAAAGTGGCGTACTTTGGATGAATGGTGACGTGGTCTTCGATGCTCGAGTACTTGAACGGATTCGTGATCGAATAACTAAAGAAAGTTCATTTGTCTGTGTTAACACCGCTGCCGTTGGCGAGGAAGAAATCAAATACACCGTGGATGAAAAGGGAAACATTCGCCTTCTCTCAAAGCAAGTCAAAGATGCTCTTGGTGAAGCGGTAGGCATCAACTTTATTTCGAAAGAAGATAAAGCCGCGGCAATTCAAGAGCTCACAAACTGCGCTGATAACGAATACTTCGAACGCGGTCTAGAACTAGCTATTGAGCGTTCCAATATCAAGATTGAGCCGGTAGATATCTCTGACCTTTTTGCTGTCGAAGTTGATTTTCAAGCCGATTTAGATCGAGCTAACTCACAACTAAATTAGACGCGATGGGCTTTTCCATCTCTATTACTCGCCTCTAATACTTCCTTGGCCGCATCTGCATTCATCACAAAAATCACAACGCCAATAACCAGATCCGGCCAAATAGTTGGACTCAACAAAGTGAGAAATCCGGCACCGATAATTAGTAAGTTAGCAATCGCATCATTTCGAGCTGAGTAATAAGCAGCCGTAACTAATCCGCCTTCTTCTTTTCGATGTCTCGCAATGAGAAAAGCACAGAAGGTATTAACAAGTAGTGCACCAAATCCCACCACACTCATTCCTCTACCAACTGGCACTTCTGGGCTAACTAGCTGATGAATCGAATTCCAAAGAAATGCCACACCAGGTACCAAGAGCAATAGCGCTAAGAAATAGGTGACTACTTGCCGTTTTCTCAAACTCCACCCAATAGCCAGTGCAATCAGAATGTTTATCGAGGCATCCTCAAGAAAATCAACACTGTCACTGATTAGCGAGACTGAATCATAAATTCGACCAAAATAGAACTCGATGCCAAAATAGATGAGATTTAGAATCGCAACCGTAAGCACGGTCTTGCGGAGATTCACCCTTAAAAGCGCCTAGTTAACGCCAACAAACGCAGCGCCAATTACCATCGCTAGCCAGACGATATGGAAAATTGGCATAAATCCGTTGATCTTTTCTATTGATGTTTTCTGATTGAATTCTTCGGTACTACTGCTTTTAATCCGAAGCAATTCCTGTATCACGCTTGAAAGAATCAATAAAGTCCCAAACCAAGCCACCATACAATAT
>JBJTUU010000048.1:0-51583 GCA_046080845.1 Actinomycetales bacterium
CGTTAGTGGAATCGAAAAATTAATTAATGAATCCATCCCAGTGACGCTAGCGGTATCGCTACACACCCCAGATGACGAACTTCGTGACACTTTAGTGCCAATTAATGAACGATGGAAAGTGAGTGAAGTTCTAACTGCCGCAGATAAGTACGCAGATAAGACCGGGCGACGTTATTCAATTGAATACGCCTTAATCAGAGATATCAATGATCAAGCTTGGCGAGCTGACCTTCTAGGAAGACTCTTAAAGAATAGAAATGCTCATGTGAATCTAATACCGCTCAATCCGACACCAGGGTCTAAATGGACCGCGTCCCGTAAAGAGGATGAACGAGAATTCATCCGAACCTTAGAGAATTACGGGGTCCCGGTAACGGTTCGTGATACTAGGGGACGAGAGATAGATGGGGCCTGCGGACAACTTGCGGCGTCAGAGACCTTGATACCAACCCGAATCGATAACTAAACTCCCGAACTTAACGCCGATCTCAGATACGGAATTGGAGAACTAGTGAAGACTTTACAGAACTTTATTAATGGCAAGAGCGTGCCATCTTCCTCTGATAAAACACAAGATTTGATAAATCCCGCAACCGGACAAGTCTTCGCTAAAGCACCAGTCTCCAATGCAAAAGATATTGATGCTGCCATGAATTCTGCCGCGAAGGCTTTCGAAACCTGGCGTGATTCAACTCCGGGTGAACGACAGAAGTCAATTAACAAGATTGCCGACGCAATAGAAGCTCGGTCTGAAGAGTTAATCAAGATTGAGTCAGAGAACACCGGAAAACCAATTGCGGTCACAAGGCAAGAAGAGATTGGTCCGATGGTCGACCAGATAAGGTTTTTTGCCGGCGCTGCTCGAAATTTGGAGGGTAGGTCTGCTGCGGAATATTTCAAAGGCCACACCTCATTTATCAGACGCGAACCGATTGGGGTTTGCGCGCAGGTAACACCTTGGAATTACCCAATGATGATGGCAGTTTGGAAGTGGGCGCCAGCTATAGCTGCCGGAAATACCGTGGTGCTGAAACCAAGTGATACAACACCGGTCTCTACGCTTTGGATGGCTGAATTAATGCAAGAGTTTCTCCCAGAGGGAGTCATCAATGTCGTTACTGGTGATCGAGAGACTGGTCGACTTCTTGTTGACCACGAAATTCCACAATTTGTCTCTATCACAGGTTCGGTAAGAGCCGGCATGGAAGTTGCTAAAGAAGCATCAAAGGATCTGAAGAAAGTGCATCTAGAACTCGGTGGAAAAGCCCCAGTTGTTATCTTTGATGACGCTAACTTAGAGGCAGCCTGTGAATGGATTGCAGTTGCCGGATATTTCAATGCTGGACAGGATTGCACTGCAGCAACTCGAGTTATAGTTGAAGCGAGCGCATACGATGATGTAGTTGCGCTATTAACTGAGCAAGCAAAGAACAATATAAAAGTTGGAATGCCTGATGAAGATGTACTAGTTGGTCCGGTAAATAACGCCAACCAACTCGCCAGAGTTCAAGGCTTCTTAGAGCGAACCCCCGCCCACGCCCGCGTCACTGCAGGCGGCAAGAAAATTGATCGCCCGGGCTACTTCTGGACCCCGACAGTGGTCGCGGATTTGAAGCAAGATGACGAAATGATTCAAAATGAGATCTTTGCCCCAGTCATCACAATCCAAAAATTCAGCGATGAGGCAGAAGCGGTCCGAAATGCCAATGGCGTTAAGTACGGTTTAGCTTCGAGCGTTTGGACTAAGGACCATGGTCGTGCGATGCGTATGGCTAAAGCGTTTGATTTTGGTTGCGTCTGGATCAATACCCACATTCCGATGGTCGCTGAGATGCCTCATGGCGGCTTCAAGCATTCCGGATACGGAAAAGACTTATCCGGTTATTCATTTGAGGAATACACGCGCATCAAACACGTCATGACCAACCTCAACGCATAGTAGATTTACAAAGTAGTTGACCAAGAACTAACCACTAGAGATAAGGAAGTTATGAAGCAGCCAGACCTCGCACTGGAAACCAAAGCGATAATTCGAGCCCAGATGTCTCGTCGCTCCTTACTAGTTGGAGCTGGCGCAGTAGTGGGCGCAGGCACATTAGCTGCCTGCGGAACTGGGGGATCCACCTCGACGGAAGGTGTGGTCGATGTAAGCGATACCGAAAAGATTGTGCGTTGGGCGAATTGGCCGCTCTATCTAGATTTCGATGACGAAACTAAGGTTTATCCAACTTTAAAAGCATTTGAACAGGCGACTGGAATTACCGCTACTTACACTGAAGATATCGACGATAACAACTCTTTCTACGGCAAAGTTCAAGGTCAGCTCGCGATTGGCTCGGATATTGGCTATGACGTCGTAACTCCAACCGACTGGATGGCAGCGCGATGGATTGAACAGGGATATGCCCAGAAATTAACTGCCGAAAATGTCCCAAATAAATCCAATATTCGAAAAGTTCTACAAGATGTTCCATTTGATACGGGACGAAATTATTCGTTAACTTGGCAATCCGGATTTGCTGGATTCGGTTGGAACGTCCAGAAGATTCCTGCCGGGGTTCGTACTATTGAAGATCTTTTTAAACCAGCCAATAAAGGTCGAATCGTGGTGCTCTCGGAGCTTCGCGACACAATTGGAATAATTCTCCAGTACCAAGGCGTTGATCCATCACAATCTTTCTCGGAAGATCAATATATGAACGCAATTGATTTTCTAAAAGGAAAAATTGCCGATGGCTTTATCCGCAAAGTTCGCGGAAATTCTTACTCTGAAGATCTTGTTAATGGTGACGCGGTTGCAGTTATCGGCTGGTCTGGCGATATGTTTATTCTTAAGTCTGAGAATGATGGCAAGTTCGACTTCGCAATCCCAGAATCCGGTGGCATGTTGTGGTCAGATAACATGTTGATACCTTCAACATCTACACATAAGAAGAATGCCGAAGCTCTTATGAACTACTACTACGAACCTGCGGTAGCCGCTCAAGTAGCTGCCTACGTGAATTACATCTGTCCAGTTGAAGCGGCAAAGCCTGAGCTTGAGAAAACAAATCCAGACTTAGCTGAAAGTCCCTTTATATTCCCTGACGAAGCAACTCTGGCCAAAGTAAAAGTCTTCCGTTCTCTTTCCGCTGATGAACAGAGTAATTTCCAAGCTGCTTTTGACGAAGCCATCGGAAATTAATCATTAATGGCCGGACAGAAAGTCGCGCAAGACACCGGTGATTTAGTCTTAAACCGCATCTCCAAACATTACGGAGATTTTCGCGCGGTTGACGATTTATCTCTGACCATTCCCGATGGTTCGTTCTTTGCGCTGCTAGGACCTTCTGGTTGCGGTAAAACCACAACGCTGCGCATGATTGCAGGTCTGGAGGAACCAACTTCTGGGACTATAAATATTGGAGATACGGATATAACTACCCAGAAGCCGTACCGAAGAAACGTGAACACGGTTTTTCAGAACTATGCGCTTTTTCCACATCTAACAATCTTTGAGAATGTCGCCTTTGGTCTTCGTCGCCGCGGCATTAAAGATGTAAAAACCGAGGTCGACAGTGCGCTCGCCTTGGTTGAACTTAGCCATCTAGCTGAACGCAAACCCGTTCAGCTTTCGGGTGGTCAACAACAGCGAATTGCGGTAGCCCGCGCCATTGTTAATCGGCCAGAAGTTCTATTGCTAGATGAGCCACTCGGTGCGTTAGATCTAAAACTACGTCGCCAAATGCAGATTGAATTAAAGCGAATTCAAATGGAAGTTGGAATCACATTTATCCATGTGACCCATGATCAAGAAGAGGCAATGACGATGGCAGACACCATCGCCGTAATGAATCAAGGCAAAATTGAACAATTAGGATCAGCAACCGAACTTTACGAATCACCGAAAACTGCCTTCGTAGCTAACTTCTTAGGTCAATGTAATCTCATCAAAGCTAAGGTTCAGTCCAGGTCTGGTGGCAAAGCGGTTGTAACTGCTAAAGGACTTGATTTCGAGATTCCGCTCTCTAGAGTATCCACGGATTCTGATTCAATTCTGCTCGGAATCCGCCCCGAAAAAGTTCGATTAGATGACCAAGGTATTAACTCAATTAAGGATTGCGTGGTCACAGATCGTTCGTTCGTTGGAACCTCAACGCAGTACTTAGTGCGAACTCCTTGGGATCTTGAGTTAGTGGTATTCGAACAGAATGATGAGGGGTTACACGACTTGCGAGTTGGCGACAAAGTTTCCCTGGAGTGGGATCCGGAACACACCTTTGGTTTAGACGGTTCGCAAGATGTAAACGCTGGCGCAGATCTAGACGACGAGTGATTTAGATGGCCTTCCTTCATACCGCAGCAAGTACTGGGAGCGGACCGCGAAGTGGTTTGAAATCCAAATCCTGGACTCCTTACCTGCTCCTTTTGCCCGGACTCATTTGGTTAGTTACTTTCTTTATCTTTCCAATTCTTTCTTTGGCAAGTACTTCAACAATGGTTCGACCTGATGGTGCTCAAGTTGGAACTTATGTTCAAGAATTTAGATTCGCGAATTACATTGATGCTTTTCAAGCAAATCAAGAGCAATACTTAAGATCCTTTATTTATGCGGGAATTGCAACGATACTAGCGCTGGCAATTGCTTATCCGCTTGCCTATATGATTGCATTTAAATCCGGAAAATATCGAAATATTCTTTTGGTCTTGGTAGTTGCGCCGTTTTTTACCTCATTCTTATTGCGAACCGTGGCTTGGACCCAGATCTTGGGGGATGAGGGACCTATAGTTAAAGCTTTAAAACTCTTTCCCTTTGTGAGCGATTCGATGAGGCTTACTTCTACATCATTTGCCGTGATTTCTGGACTAACTTATAACTTCTTGCCCTTTATGACCTTGCCGCTCTACGCCAGCCTCGAGCGAATTGACCCAAGAACTCTCGAAGCAGCTGGTGATCTTTACGCGAATGGCCTTACCACTTTCCGCAAAGTCACCGTGCCGCTATCGATGCCCGGAGTTGTCGCAGGAACTTTGTTGACCTTTATTCCAGCAGCCGGTGATTATGTAAACGCTGCAATCCTGGGAAGTCCGAGTACAAAAATGATTGGTAATGTCATTGAATCAAGGTTCTTTGCCGTGGTGGATTACCCGACCGCAGCTGCGCTCTCTTTTACTTTAATGGCAACTATTTTGATCCTTGTGACTCTTTACATTCGACGCTCTGGAACTGATGAGTTGGTATGACGACACTTGATATACCTCGTCCGAATCTTTCTCATCGAGCCAGTAGATGGTTTTCAAGAAACTTAATCCGTATTTATGCAGTGCTGGCATTTATATATCTATTTATCCCAGTTGCTTATACATTTGCATTTTCGTTTAATGATGCTGGCAAGAGTAATCTTGTGTGGCAAGGCTTTACTCTGGCAAATTGGAAGAATCCTTGTGGCGCTCCACAAGTCTGTACTGCGGTAGTTAACTCACTGCAAATCGGAATACTCTCAACAGTTTTAGCGACCATTCTTGGAACAATGATCGCCTTCGCAATCGGCCGCCATAAATTTCGCGGCCGAACTGCCACAAACCTATTGATCTTCTTACCGATGGCCACCCCAGAAGTAGTTCTTGGCGCTTCGCTGCTTGCTATGTTTCTTAATCTGAGAATTAACCCAGGTTTTTGGACAATTGTTATTGCACATGTGATGTTCTGTATTTCGTTCGTAGTTGTTACAGTGAAAGCTCGAATCGCCAGCCTTGATCCTAGACTGGAACAAGCAGCTATGGATCTATATGCAAATGAGCGAGAAACTTTCCGCTACGTAACGCTCCCGCTGGTAATGCCAGGAATTGCTGGCGCAGCGCTCTTGGCATTCTCACTTTCGTTTGATGATTTCATAATCACCAACTTCAATTCTGGAATTGTGAGCACATTCCCTAAGTTTGTTTATGTATCGGCAGCCCGTGGCATCCCAGCCCAGGCCAATGTAATTGGAAGTGCCATGTTCTTTATCGCTTTGATTATTGTCATTGTTGGCCAAGTCGTAAGCCGCCAGCGAAAGCGCGCATAATCTCCCACTACCCAAAGCGAACTTACACAACTAGTATTCGTCGTCTATCCAGAAGGAAAGGCATGTTATGGCGCTCGATAAAGACCCGAAGTCATTTACCAAGATAACTCTTGATGAGAGTGAGATGCCCACTCAGTGGTACAACATAATTCCTGATTTACCAGCGCCACCTCCTCCACCGCTTCATCCAGGTACATTGCAACCGGTCGGCCCAGATGATTTAGCACCGCTCTTTCCAATGGATTTGATTCTTCAAGAAGTTTCCAGTGAAAGTTACATTGATATTCCCGGGGAAGTCCTAGATGTTTATCGTCAATGGAGACCATCACCACTCTTTAGAGCTCGGAGCCTAGAAAAAGCTTTAGGAACGCCAGCTCGGATTTACTACAAATATGAAGGCGTCTCGCCAGCCGGCTCCCACAAAACAAATACCTCTGTGCCCCAAGCTTTCTACAATAAGAAAGCGGGCAAAAAGAAAATTACAACTGAGACTGGTGCCGGTCAGTGGGGAACTGCGCTTTCTTATGCCTGTTCACTATTTGGCTTAGAGTGCGAAGTCTGGCAAGTTGGTGGCTCTTACGATTCCAAACCATACCGTCGCTTGATGATGGAAGTATTCGGTGCAAAAGTGCATCGCTCACCCTCTAATCTCACTGAAGCCGGACGAAAACTTGGAGCCGATCCAAAGAATTTCTCTGGCTCACTTGGAATTGCCATCTCAGAAGCGGTAGAAGTTGCAGCACAAGACCCAAATGCTGCGTATGCGCTTGGCTCGGTTCTTAACCATGTCCTTCTCCACCAGACAATCATCGGTGAAGAAGCGTTACGCCAATTTGCCAAGATTGGCGAAACCCCAACACTGCTCGTTGGTTGCACCGGTGGCGGTTCAAACTTTGCCGGGCTTTCCTTCCCATTCATCAGAGAGAAGTTAAAAGGAAAGATGAACCCAGAAATTCGTGCCGTTGAACCAGCTTCTTGTCCATCTCTCACTCGAGGTAAATATGCCTACGACTTTGGTGATACCGCAGGAATGACGCCATTAATGAAGATGCACACTCTTGGTCACGATTTCATCCCAGATCCAATTCACGCCGGTGGTCTTCGCTACCACGGAATGTCCCCGCTGATTAGCCATATCTATGAGTTGGGCTTAATGACGGCTTCTGCAGTTCAACAGACCGAATGTTTCGAAGCTGCGATTAAGTTTGCTCGAACCGAAGGAATTGTTCCAGCTCCAGAACCTACCCACGCGATTGCAATTGCCATCCGTGAAGCTTTAGAGGCTAAGAAGACTGGCGAGGAGAAAGTAATCCTCACTGCTCTTTGTGGCCATGGACATTTCGATCTTGCTGCTTACGACCAATTCCTACGTGGCGAGATGCAGGATTCGGTTCTGAAAGATTCAGATTTCGAATCTGCTTTGGCTGCGCTACCGCGCGTCTGAGCGAATCTATAGTGACCAATATCGGAAATATGTATGGCCCGAATTTTACTTTTCTTGGCGTGCCTGCATGTGATCTCGATAAGCCAGAAACGTTCCAGGGCGCTGACGTTGTAATTATTGGCGCCCCAATTGATAGCGGAACATCACATCGTTCTGGAGCTAAGTTTGGACCGCAAGCCATTCGAATGGGAGATTATCTTTCTCATGATGGCGAACGTCCGCATTTAGCGCTGCGAATTGATGGTCTAAAAGCTTTAAGAGTATTTGATGCCGGTGATTTATTGATGCCTCCGGGAAACCTTGAAAGTTCGCTGCTGGTTTTAAAAGCAGCAACCGAAAAAATATCTCGTGCCGGAGCTATTCCTGTCGTGTTAGGCGGAGATCACTCAATTGCTTCGGCTGATGTTGCAGGAATTGCCGAACATCGTGGCAAAGGAAAGATTTCCATGGTGCATTTTGATGCTCATGCCGATACCGGAGATCTCCAATTTGGTGCGTTGGTCGGCCACGGTACGCCGATGCGTCGATTAATTGATTCCGGTTACGTTCGCGGCGATAGATTTCTGCAACTAGGGCTTCGCGGTTATTGGCCAGATGAGGTAACCCTTAACTGGATGCGCGATCAAGGTATGCGCTCATATGAAATGACTGAGATTCATCACCGAGGATTAAATCAAGTGCTTGATGAATCATTCGCTCGACTGACTGATGGTTGCGATGGCGTCTTCTTATCCGTTGACATAGATGTAGTGGATCCCGGAATGGCGCCAGGGACCGGTACTCCCGAACCTGGGGGAATGACGTCTCGAGAGTTACTGGAATCGGTTCGAAGAATATGTTTGGAATTGCCGGTGGTGGGAATTGATGTCGTTGAAGTAGCTCCGCCATATGACTCGGCAGATATCACCGCGATCTTGGCTAATCGAGTTGTGCTCGAGGCTATAAGTGCGATTGCAAAGCGCAGATCCGGAACAAAGTACTCGCCAACGCAAAACTTACTAGATCGTTAAGCCTTCGAAATAGCTTCATCAAGAATGCTGAGCGCTTCTTTAAGCAAATCTTCTGGCATTACAAGCGGTGGCAAGAGTCGAATCACATTTCCGTAAGTTCCAGCGGATAAAATCAAAACGCCTTTTTGTAGGCAGTATTTGATGATTGATGCTTGAGCTTCGGTATTTGGTTCGGTAGTACCCGGCTTAACAAATTCGAGGGCCTGCATCGCGCCTCGGCCGCGGACATCTCCAACAATCGGATATTTCTTTTTCATATCCGCTAGCGCCGCCGCGATTATTTTTCCGATTTGGTCGGCACGATCTACTAGCTTTTCTTCTTCGATAGTTTCGATAGCGCCGAGAGCTGCGGCGCAAGCGATTGGTGAACCACCATAGGTTCCACCCAAACCACCTGGATGTACCGAATCCATAATTTCAGCGCGTCCAGTAACTCCAGATAATGGAAGTCCGCCAGCTATACCTTTAGCAGTAGTGATTAAATCAGGGACAATTCCCTCATCTTCACAAGCAAACATCTTTCCGGTTCGAGCGAATCCAGTTTGGACTTCATCTGCAATAAAGACAATTCCATTGTCATTGCAGAACTTAACTAATCCCGGCAGAAAACCTTTTGGCGGCACGATGAAGCCACCTTCACCCTGAATTGGTTCAATTACTACGCAAGCGACATTGTTGGCGCCGACTTCTTTTTCAATTTTATGGATCACAGTGTCGAGAGCTTCGTTAGCGCAAGCTTGGGCGCCGCCCGGCCAGCGGAATGGGTAAGCCATCGGCATTCGGTAAATCTCTGGGGCGAACGGGCCAAATCCATCCTTATATGGAATGTTCTTTGCGGTCATGCCCATAGTGAGATTGGTGCGACCGTGATAGCCATGTTCGAAGACAATTACAGCTTGGCGATTAGTAAATTTTCGTGCAATTTTTACCGCGTTTTCCAAAGCTTCCGCGCCAGAGGTAAAGAGTGCAGATTTCTTCTTATGATTTCCTGGCGTCAATCTATTTAGCGCTTCACTTACCTCGATGTAACCCATGTATGGAGCGACCATAAAACAAGTATGAGTAAAAGCTTCAACTTGATCAGTTACTCGCTTCACAACTCGTTCTGCAGAATTTCCAACGCTTACTACCGCGATTCCTGCACCCATATCAATAATCGAATTTCCATCAACATCAACGATTATTCCGCCGCCGGCGCGCTCAACTACAACTGGAACGGCCATTCCTAATCCAGATGAAACTGCTTCGGCACGTCGTTTGACCAGCGCCTGTGATTTTGGTCCTGGTACTTCGGTGACTAGTTTTCTAACTTGCGGGAGGTTGGGTCCTGAACTCATCTACCAATTCTATCTAGAAAAGAAACCGAGAGTTTTGCCCTATTTCTGAGAGGATTACCACGTGCGCGATGTAGTCATTTTGGGCTCTACTGGATCAATTGGCGTACAAGCCCTCGAAGTTATCGCAAGTCACCCTTCAGAATTTCAAGTCGTTGGACTTGCATCCGGGTCACGAAATCTCGAATTACTTGCCGAACAGGCAAGGAGCTTTTCGGTTCCCATAGTAGGCACCACGGGAGACCGAAAAGATCTGCAAATAAAACTGGATAACGCAAACGTTATTGATGGCGCTAATTCTGCCTCTCAAATCGCTGCGCTCTCATGTGACATCGTGCTGAATGGAATTACTGGCTCTATCGGACTTGGGCCAACTCTCTCTGCACTGGAAGCAGGAAATCGTGTGGCGCTAGCGAATAAAGAATCACTCGTTGCCGGCGGAGAACTTGTGATGGCTCATGGTCGAGATCGAATTATTCCGGTTGACTCGGAGCACTCCGCGATATTTCAGGCGCTTCAAGGTGAAAAGATTGAAGATGTAAGCAAATTGATTCTGACGGCAAGTGGGGGACCATTTAGAGATCGATTAGATTCAAGTAAGGTAACTGTGGAAGAAGCTTTGGCGCATCCGACCTGGAATATGGGAGAAGTTGTAACCATTAATTCAGCAACGATGGTAAACAAGGGCTTGGAGTTGATTGAAGCCCATTACCTTTTTGGAATTCCGTATTCCCGTATTGAGGCGGTAATTCATCCACAATCTATCGTTCACTCTCTAGTTGAATTTAGTGATGGCTCAACTATTGCGCAGGCATCGCCGCCAAATATGAAGGGTCCTATTGGCTATGCGATGGCATATCCAGATCGACTTTTTGACGTAATGTCACCAATTGATTGGACAAAATCGCACCAGTGGACCTTTGAACCTATCGATGAGTCAAGATTTCCTAGCGTTGCGTTAGCGCGCAGATGTGGTGGGCTCGGCGGTAGCGTTACTGCAATCTATAACGCGGCAAACGAAGTTGCCGTGACTGCCTTTCTCAAAAAACTCATTCCATTCACAGCAATTGTGAAGACCATAGAGGAAGTGGTAACTAAACTCGCCTCCGGCGCACCGCAACGTATCCGAGATATCAGTGATGTCACCGCTATCGAGAATGATGCTCGCCAGGCGGCGCAAGAAGCGATCGCGAAAGGTTAGGTTTGAATTGGGCTTAATTGGCGTACTTGCATTTGTGTTTGCGCTTCTATTTTCGATAATGGTCCATGAATATGGCCACTACATAACTGCGAAACGTTATGGAATGCGAGTTACTGAATTTTTCCTTGGTTTTGGGAGGCGAATCTGGTCGACGAAGCGCGGAGAAACTGAGTTCGGCATAAAAGCTATTCCAGCAGGTGGTTACTGCAAGATTTCTGGAATGTCTTCCCGAGAAGAACTTGAACCCGAAGTTGCGCATCGCGCCTTTTATCGTGCGCGTACGAGAGAAAAATTAGTAGTACTTGGTTCTGGATCTATCTTGCACTTCATTCTTGGATTCTTGTTTCTCTTCATCTTATTTACCGGTGTCGGAGTTGCTAAATCTCTTCCCATTATTCAAGAAGTACTTCCTTGTGTTCCAACTAAAACTCAATGCGCCCCAAACGATCCCGTCTCCCCAGCTAAGAAAGCCGGACTTCTCGCTGGAGATGAAATTATCGGAATAAATGGCGCTCGAGATCTGGATTGGAGTGAGATCTCACCTGTTCTTCGTTCATCTGCCGGAAAGCCAATCTCGCTCTTGATACTTCGCGAAGGAAGCGAGATAACAGTCGACCTAGTCGCTGCATCAAGAACAATCGATGGCGATACCCGTGGCTATATCGGAATCGTAAATAAATATGGGTTGGTGCGAGAAAATCCAATTAGTGCGATTGCATCCTCAACTCAAGCTACCGGCCAACTCTTCGCCGGTTCAATCAAAGCGCTAATCGGTTTACCACAACAAATTCCATCACTAATTCGACAGACTTTCTTGGGAGAAGAACGAAACTCAGATGGATTAGTAGGAATAGTTGGAGTAGCTAGAGCAACTGGTGAAACCGCTTCTAGCTCAAATCTCACCACTGGAGAGAAAGTCGCAACCTTCTTATTGATAATCGCATCCCTCAATATTTTTGTGGGAATTTTTAATTTAATTCCGATATTGCCTTTGGATGGTGGCCATATTGCGGTTGCGCTCTATGAGGGTTTACGCCGCCAGATCTATCGCTTAAGAGGTCGCGCTGAACCCGGGAAAGTGGATGTAGAAAAACTTACTCCGATTACAGCGGTGGTATTAGCAGCTTTAGTATTCCTGACGGTCTTGCTCTTGATTGCGGATATATTTAATCCAATAAATCTAAATCTTTAAAAAAAGTTAGAATCCGTAGACGTAGGTAATCAGCAAAATCGCAATCACGAGGTAAGTTGCAATCATCCAAGGCTTCATTTGAGCAACTATAACGATTGAGGCAGAATAAGCCCATGGTTGAACTGGGAATGCCACAAGCTCCGCTGCCCACCTTGGCGCCTAGGCGCAAAACCAGAGTACTAAAATTGGGAAACGTACTAGTTGGTGGCGACGCTCCAGTAAGCGTGCAATCAATGTGCACAACCGTAACTGCAGATGTGAATTCGACTCTGCAGCAAATAGCGGAACTCACCGCATCTGGCTGCCAGATCGTCAGAGTCGCTGTCCCAAGTCAAGACGATGCAGATGCATTAAGCCAAATCGCTAAGAAATCTCAGATTCCAGTTATCGCTGATATACATTTTCAACCAAAATATATTTTTGCAGCAATTGATGCCGGTTGCGCTGGTGTACGTGTCAACCCTGGAAATATTAAGCAATTTGATGACAAGGTTAAGGAAGTAGCGAAAGCCGCTGGCGATGCCGGTATCCCAATTCGAATTGGTGTAAATGCTGGCTCACTTGACCCAAGACTCCTAGCTAAATACGGAAAGGCAACTCCGGAAGCGTTAGTGGAATCGGCTCTCTGGGAAATAGGTCTTTTTGAGGAGCATGGTTTTACTGATATCAAGATTTCAGTTAAGCATCACGATCCAGTGACAATGGTTAAGGCATATCGACTACTTGCCGCTAAATGTGACTACCCACTACACCTTGGCGTTACGGAAGCTGGACCTCTATTTCAAGGAACCATTAAATCGGCAACGGCCTTTGGCATATTGCTATCGGAAGGAATTGGCGACACGATTCGAGTATCCCTTTCGGCGCCGCCAGTAGAAGAAGTAAAAGTGGGAATCGCAATCTTAGAGTCGCTTAATTTGAGACAGCGAAAGTTAGAAATAGTTTCTTGCCCATCATGTGGCCGAGCTCAAGTCGATGTTTATAGCCTTGCTGAGAAAGTTCAGGCCGGACTTGAAGGTATGACTGTGCCACTTAGAGTTGCTGTTATGGGTTGTGTTGTAAATGGTCCGGGTGAAGCTCGCGAAGCCGATCTTGGCGTTGCTTCCGGAAATGGAAAAGGGCAGATATTCGTAAAAGGTGAAGTTATAAAGACCGTGCCCGAGGCGCAGATCGTTGAAACTCTTATAGAAGAAGCGATGAAGATTGCAGAAGAGATGGAAGCAGCCGGAATCGCTTCCGGAGAACCATCGGTAACCGTTAAGTAATCGGTAGGCTTTCTTCTATGTTGCGGATGTCTACTTTATTTCTTCGTACCCTCCGCGAGGACCCATCAGATGCGGCTGTAGCTAGCCATCGGTTATTAGTCAGAGCCGGATACGTGCGACCAATCGCGGCTGGAATTTTTTCCTGGCTGCCACTTGGAGTGATCGTACTTCGCAATGTAGAGCGAGTTATTCGTGAGGAGATGGATCGCGCTGGATTTCAGCAGGTTCATTTTCCTGCGCTGCTTCCGAGAGATCCATATGAAAGCACTGGACGATGGGATGAATATGGGCCGACGCTTTTCCGATTAAAAGATCGGAGAGGCGCCGATTACTTACTCGGACCAACCCATGAAGAAATGTTTACTTTGATGGTGAAGGGCGAATATTCTTCTTATCGAGACCTACCTCTTCATATCTATCAAATCCAAACAAAATACCGCGATGAAGCCAGACCAAGAAGTGGTGTTATCCGTGGTCGGGAATTTGTTATGAAAGATTCTTACTCATTTGATTTAGATGAAGCGGGCTTGGAAACCTCATATTTGAAACATCGTGATGCCTATATCGCAACTTTTGATCGACTTGGCCTCAAATACAACATCGTCTCAGCTATGGCAGGTGCAATGGGGGGCTCAAAGTCAGAAGAATTCTTGGCGCCTTGCCCTACCGGTGAAGATACCTATGTCTTGTGCAATAAATGTGGCTACGCCGCAAATGTTGAAGCGATGACTACCTTCGTTGAATCTAAGAAGTATGAAACACCTCCGGCGATTGAAATTTTGGATACTCCTAATACGCCAACCATAGATTCACTGGTTGATGTGATGAACCAGAAATACCAAGCCAACATAACTGCGGCTGACACTTTGAAGAATGTGCTCGCAATAGCAGATGGCACCCCAATCTGTATTTTGGTACCAGGCGATCGAGAGGTCGACTTTAAGCGAGTTGAAGCAAATCTGCCTGGAGTTAAGGAATTGCGACTCTTTGAAGATGAAGATTTCGCTAAGCGAAAAGAATTTGTTAAGGGTTACGTTGGGCCACAAGATGCGAAGAAGTTCGGCATAAAACTTTATGCAGATCCTAGGATTGTCCTTGGCTCCCATTGGATAACTGGCGCAAATGTGAAAGATAGACATGCAAGATACGTCACCCACGGACGGGACTTCCAGGTTGATGGATTCCTTGAAGCCGCAGAAGTTAAAGCCGGCGACGCTTGTCCTAAGTGCCAGACTCCGGTAATAATTGATCGCGCCATAGAAATTGGGCATATCTTTCAATTAGGAAAGAAATATGCCGAAGCACTCGATTTAACCGTTCTGGATAGTGAAGGAAAATCTCGAGTTGTAACGATGGGCTCCTACGGAATCGGCGTTACGAGAGCGGTGGCCGCGATTGCCGAACAAAATCATGATGAGATTGGTCTAGTTTGGCCGACAGAAATCGCTCCGGCACTAGTTCACATAGTGGCCACCGGCAAAGAGGATCGACCATTTGAAGTTGCCGAAAAAATTGCAACCGAACTCGAAGGAACTGGTATCTCAGTTCTATTTGACGATCGAAAAGAAGCTAGCCCTGGCGTCAAATTTAAAGATGCTGAATTGATAGGAAACCCAATTTTAGTAATTGTTGGAAAGTCCTTAAACGATGGAAAGATCGAGATAAGAAATCGAAAATCTGGCTCCAAGGAAGAAGTCGGAGTCGATGTTGCCGTCCAGCACATCGCAAACTTGCTGAAATAGTGGATGTATCACTCGGAGTTCTCTCTCTTCTAATTTTGGCCGCTGCCTTTGCCGGCTTGGTTGATTCAATCGCAGGTGGTGGCGGACTAATGCAGTTACCTTCATTATTAGTTGCACTTCCTAATACCCAGACTTCAGTAATTCTGGGAACCAATAAATTATCGGCTTCGCTTGGAACAGCTAGCGCAACTTTTACCTACCTAAGGAAGTTGCGACCTGATTACAAAATTGCGGTTCTGATGGCGGCTCCGGCTTTTTTAGGTTCAGCTTTAGGCGCAAGAGTTGCAACGTTTATTCCCAAAGAAGCATTCCGTCCGATTATTCTAATCGCTCTTCTTGTAGTTTTTACATATACCTTCCGGCGTAAAGATCTCGGCTTACAAGATACAAAAACCGAGAAAAGCAAATTTCGAAAAACTAAGGCAGTTTTTTTTGGAACTTTAATTGGTTTTTATGATGGCATCTTTGGTCCTGGAACTGGTTCGTTCTTGATGGTAGTTCTTGTTGCTGTTTTAGGTTACGCATTTCTAGAAGCCACAGTCACAACTAAAATCGTGAACTTGTCTACAAACGTAGGGGCGCTCCTAGTGTTCGGTTTTTCCGGAGAGATTATTTGGAAGCTCGGCATATGTATGGCATTTGGAAACGTTGTTGGGGGATTGGTAGGTGCTCGACTAGCACTTAAAGGCGGTTCTAGTTTGGTTAGAAACGTCTTTTTAATTGCAACCTCACTCCTGATTCTTCGACTTGCATTTGACACTTTCCTTTAATTCAAATTACCGCTACCCTTCAGGCACAACTTAACAACAAATAAATAGCAGGTGGTGAAAATGTCTATTGCGGTTGAACTTACATCGCTTCTTAGCCCGGTCGTAAGTGATATGGGTTTTGTCCTAGAAGACCTAAAAGTAACTTCCTTTGGAAAACGCAAGTTAATTGCCGTAATAGTTGATGGCGAATCTAAGAACCCAAATCTTGATGAAGTTGCCGGGATTTCCCGGGTGATCTCAGATCTCTTAGATAAATCGGAAAACTTGGGTGACCAACCTTTCACATTAGAAGTAACTACACCCGGAGTAGATCGGCCACTACATTTGCCAAGACACTGGAAGAAAAATGTAGGAAGGCTCGCAGAGATAGAACTCCTAGATGGTACCCAGTTTTCTGGGCGAATAAATGCGGTTGATGGCGATAAAGTACAAATCGAAGAACAAGTTTTCATTCTTGACTCCATTAAAAGCGGGAAAATACAAATTGAATTTAATCGTAAGGATTTACGATGAATGTCGATATGAAAGTTTTAGAAGCGCTTACGTTAGAACGAGATATCCCTCTTGAGAAATTGATTGATGCGATAGAAGTAGCTGTTCGATCTGCGTATCTCGAAATTCCTGACGCAAAGCCGTATGCCTACGCTCGATTAGATAGAACAACTGGTGAAATAAAGATGTTAGTCCCTGACTTTGGGCCAGATGGCGAGAAAATTGGGGAGCATATTGATGAACTTCCAGGATTTAGCCGAATCGCCTCAGCAACCGCTCGTAAAATCATTAAAGAGCGAATGCGCGCTTCTAAAGATGCCGAAATTGTTGGTGAATTCAGCGCTTCAGTTGGAGATATTGTTTCCGGAGTAATCCAACAAGGACGGGACCACCGAATGGTCTATGTTGATCTCGGCCGGGTGGAAGGAAAGATTCCGCCACACGAACAAGTGCCAGGTGAAATATACAAACATGGTGATCGAGTTAAGTGTTTTGTGGTCGAGGTTAAACAAGGCATGAAAGGTCCGGAAGTTCTACTTTCTAGGAGTCACCCAGCACTGGTCAAACAACTTTTTGCTCTCGAAGTTCCGGAAATCAGAGAGCATGTCGTTGAAATTATGGGTATCGCAAGAGAGTCGGGACATCGAACCAAGATTGCGGTGAGATCTTTACGTCCGGCAGTTAGCGCTAAAGGCGCGCTAATTGGACCGATGGGTGCGAGAGCACGTGCGGTAATGGATGAACTCCACGGTGAGAAAATTGATATCGTCGATTGGTCTGAAGATCCAAGTCAGTATGTTGGAAATGCACTAGCACCGGCGCGAGTCGCGAGTGTTGAAGTTGTGAATCAAGAAACCCGCTCCGCCAAAGTCGTGGTCCCCGATTACCAACTATCTCTAGCAATTGGCAAAGATGGCCAGAACGCTCGACTTGCCGCGAGGCTCACTGGGTGGCGTATCGATATCCACTCGGACGCGCAATCCGAAGGGATTTAGCCGAAATTAGAAAGAGCCTGTATGGTTCTCACTAGATCCGCTTATGGATCTACTTATCAGGAGCGAAGGCAATGGCACTCAAATGAGCACCGCTAGATCATGAGTAGGTCAATTTAGGCTTCGCGTAAACCCGTAACGCGGGGCCACAGAAGGAGAAAAGTGGCAAAGGTCCGCGTTTACGAATTAGCAAAAGATGTAGGTATGGAGAGCAAGGACGTCCTTGCTAAGCTCCAAGAGATGGGCGAATTTGTTCGCTCCGCTTCATCAACTGTCGAGCCACCAGTCGTTCGAAAGTTTTTAGATAAATATCCGCCAGTAAATAAGCCTGCCGCAGAAAAGCCTGTCAAAAAAGCTGCCAAGAAGATCACAGCGAAAAAGAGTGAACCTGAAGTTGCAATCCCAGAAAATATTGCGCCAGATATAAATGCTGCAACGCCAGCTTCAACAACGATTTCGGCTCCGCGGGTTGCAAATATTCCGCAACCACCTCGTCCACCTGCTGCGCGTCCAGGAAATAATCCATTTGGAACTTCTACACCGCGACCACCTCGTCCACCTGCTGCGCGTCCCGGAAATAATCCATTCGGAACAACAGGAACCAGACCACCACGACCTGCACAGCGAGGCGAACGCGGTCCACTCGCTGGCCCCCGTCCCGGTTCAGTAAGACCAGGTTTTGCTGCCAGACCGCAACGAGCTGATCAAAATCGCACTGATACTCGCGGCCCTAGAACTGCGCCAGGTAGAGGTGCACCAACATCTTCGCCATATCGAAATCAACCAGGAACCCAACGACCAGGCGCGTCAAGACCTGGACCAGGTCGCCCCGGACAACGCCCTGGCGCGGGTGGCGCTTTTGGAAAAGGTGGCGGAAAGAAGAAGAGTTACAAGAGTAAGAAAGCGCTTCGCGAAGAAATCGACAATATGGAAGCTCCAACGATTGGTGGCGCGATTGTTCCGCGCGGCGATGGCACTACTGCAGTTCGGCTTCGACGCGGCGCATCGCTTGCAGATTTTGCCGAGAAGATTGGTGCAGATCCAGCGGCATTAGTTTCAGTTCTATTTCATCTTGGTGAAATGGTTACAGCTACTCAAACTGTCGATGAAAGCACCCTCGAAATGCTGGGAAATGAATATGGTTACAAGATAACAATCGTTTCGCCTGAAGACGAAGATCGAGAGATATTGGAGCAATTCGATATTGATCTTGATAAAGAACTTGCTGAAATTTCGCCCGATGATTTAGAGATTAGGCCACCAGTTGTAACCGTTATGGGCCATGTCGATCACGGTAAAACCAGACTTTTGGATGCGATTCGCCAGACTGAAGTTGTCAAAGGTGAAGCCGGCGGAATTACTCAGCATATCGGCGCCTATCAAATTCACCATGATCACAATGGACTTAATCGCGCAATCACCTTTATTGATACACCAGGTCACGAGGCATTTACCGCCATGCGAGCCCGCGGCGCTAAAGTAACGGATATCGCAGTTCTTGTTGTAGCCGCAGATGATGGCGTGATGCCACAAACAATCGAAGCTTTAAATCATGCTCAAGCCGCCAGCGTTCCAATCGTTGTCGCGGTAAATAAAGTTGATAAAGAGGGTGCAAATCCCGGAAAAGTAAGGCAGCAACTAACTGAATACAATCTAATTGCGGAGGAGTACGGCGGAGATACATTATTCGTTGATGTCTCTGCGGTGTCAGGTAAAGGAATCTCTGAGTTAATCGATGCCATCTTATTAACAGCTGATGCTGCTATCGATCTTCGTGCAATTCATGAAGATGATGCCCGAGGCGTAGCTATCGAAGCTCACTTAGATCGCGGACGAGGTCCAGTAGCCACAGTTCTCGTTCAGCGCGGCACGCTCCACACAGGAGATGCAATTGTTGCTGGCTCTGCATTCGGTCGCGTAAGAGCGATGATGGATGAATTTGGAAATGCCGTTGAGAGCGCTGGACCTTCAAGACCAGTACAAGTTCTTGGATTCACCTCCGTACCAAGTGCCGGCGACAACTTCATCGTTGCACCTGACGATCGAACCGCTCGCCAAATCGCTGAGAAACGCCAAGCTGGAGAGCGTCATGCAGCTCTCGCTAAGGCGCGCAAGAAAGTTTCGCTAGAGGACTTCTTAGAGAAATCAAAGGTCACAACGCTAAACCTAATTCTCAAAGGCGATGTGAGCGGTTCGGTTGAGGCGCTAGAAGATGCACTAGTACAACTAGACGTTGGAAGTGAAGTAGATCTTCGCGTAATTCATCGTGGAGTTGGCGCGATCACAAAGAGCGACATCACCTTAGCCTCTGCCTCCGGCGCAGTAGTTGTTGGCTTCAACGTTAAACCGGAACCACAAACCGCGACCTTCGCTGACGAAGAAGGTGTGGAAGTTCGCTTCTACTCCGTAATTTATAAAGCGATTGAGGAGATTGAAGCTGCCCTCAAAGGACTCCTCAAACCAGAATATGAAGAGGCCACTATTGGCTCCGCTGAAGTTAGAGAAGTTTTCAAATCTAGCAAATTTGGCACAATCGCAGGCTCACTAGTTACCACGGGATTTATTCGACGCAACGCTAAAGCGCGAGTACTTAGAGATGGTGTAGTCGTTGGCGATAACTTAGCTATTGAATCTCTGCGAAGATTCAAAGATGACGCAACCGAGGTTCGTGAAGGTTATGAGTGCGGTATCGGACTCGGATCCTTTAAAGATATCCAAGTCGGAGACTCCGTTGAGGTATTTGAGATGCGCGAGAAGAAGCGTGCGTAATGGGAAAGTCTCATCGTGCAGCGAAAGTTGCGGATCGAATTAAGGTTGTCGTAGCTCAAGCGTTGGAAAATCGTATTAAAGATCCGCGGCTAGGTTTTACAACTATTACAGATGTACGGGTCACCGGGGATCTACAGCAAGCCTCAATTTTCTACACAGTTCTGGGCGATGATGAAGCCCGAGCAAATACTGCAAAAGCGCTGGAAAGCGCCAAAGGAGTCTTACGTACTGAAGTTGGGCGGGAGCTCGGCACTCGAATAGTCCCAACGCTTACCTTTATCGTTGATGCGCTATCCGAATCAGCCAAGAATTTTGAAGATTTACTTGATCAAGTTAAGCGTCACGATGAAGAGATAGCTCACTTAAGAGAATCAGCACGCCCGATAGGTGATGATGATCCGTATCGAGCCGCTCGCAACACTGCACTTGAATGAGAGCGCAACACGGATTCTTAGTAGTTGATAAACCTGCCGGCATTACTAGTCACGATGTAGTAGCCCAAATCAGACGGCGGTTTAACACAAAGCGAGTGGGACACGCCGGCACCCTCGACCCGATGGCTACCGGCGTTCTTGTAATTGGAATCAATAATGCAACAAAGTTTCTGCAATACGTAATGGAAGGCAAGAAACGCTATTTAGCAACGATACGTCTCGGAATTTCAACGACAACCGACGACAAAGAGGGAGAAGTACTCGAAGTTAAAGAAATATCAGATTTATCTGATTCCAAGATAACTGAGGCGCTCTCCAGATTTACTGGAGTTATTTCTCAAGTGCCCAGCAAAGTTTCCGCTGTGAAGATAAAAGGAAAGCGAGCCTATTCGCTAGCTAGAAGCGGCGAGAATTTTGAGATTCCGGCGCGTGAAATAACGGTTTACGAGTTGAAAGTAGTTGCAATTAAGCGTGGTGAGAACCTAGAAGTTGATATCGATGTAACTTGTTCAGCCGGAACATACATTCGTGCAATCGCTCGAGATTTAGGGGTAATCCTTAAAGTTGGTGGTCACCTAACTCAGCTAAGACGAATTGCAGCTTATCCATTTGAGATTGGGTCTGCTGGGGATATTGAAACGGTTCCATTGACTCCCCTATTCGATGCGATTTCCCAGCTCATGCCGGTTAGAACTCTTAACGAAGCAGAAATCGTTGACTTGAAATTTGGCAGACAGATTTCAAGTTCGCCATTTGAGGGTGCTGGGGTAGCGATTGATGGGGGGCGCGAAGTGGTCGCCATAATCAAAAATATTGAGACGGGATGCCAGCCAGTCACTGTCTTTAATCCATGAAAGAATTGGCTTTATGAAGGTCAATCTCGATCTGACTTGGCACGGTACAGAGATCTTGGGTGGCACGGTAATTATTGGAATTTTCGACGGAGTGCATAAAGGCCATCAACAAATTATTAAAAAAGCTCTTGAATTGGGAGCGCCAGTCGTCGCTTTGACTTTCCACCCCCATCCTGCTGCAGTTTTATCTCCAGGAAATCAACCATCGGAATTGATATCACTTCACGAACGAATTAATAGATTATTGGAGTATGGAGTTACCAGCGTTGCAGTCATAACATTTACAAAAGCTTTTTCAGAAATGACTCCAGTTGACTTTATAAAATTTGTGATTCAAGAAAGATTGAAAGCGAGCTCGATAATTGTAGGTAGTAACTTTAGATTTGGAAGTAAGGCTGCTGGTAACGTGACACTACTTAAGGAAGTTTCAGGCGTTCCTGTTGTCGGCCTCGACCTTGCTAAGGAATTGGGCACCTCAGTATCTTCGACTCGAATTCGAGAAGCGGTTACAAGTGGGAATATTGAAATTGCTCGAGAATTGTTAACCCGTCCATACCTTCTTGAAGGTCCAGTAGTTCACGGTGAAAAGCGTGGTCGAGAAATTGGTTACCCAACCGCAAATGTGGCCCTCTCTGCACGGGCCACCATTCCATCTGATGGTGTTTATGCTGGTTGGCTTACTGTTGATGGCATCAAGTGGCCCGCCGCAATTTCAATTGGCACCAACCCCACATTTGCTGGACAGAGAGCTAGGCAAGTTGAGGCATACGCTTTAGATCAACAAGATCTAAATCTCTATGACAAGACAGCTCGAGTTGAATTTGGCTGGCGGTTACGTGACACCATTAAATTTACTGGGGTTGAACCACTGCTTGCTCAGATGAAAATCGATTGTGACAAAGCTCGAGAACTAACGCGAAATCCTGCGTAAAAACGGCTCGATTTCCGACGCGAGAAGGTCGCTGGTAGATTCGGCCACTCAAGCGAGAAATCGTGCGCTCGTGTTTAAGACCGAGGGCCCTCGTGAAAGATGTAAAGGAAGAATAAATGGCACTTACACCTGCCGATAAGAAAGAAGTAATTAATAAATTTGGCGCCTCTGCATCCGACACAGGCAGCCCAGAATCTCAAGTCGCTCTGCTTTCAAAGCGCATCGATCAGTTAACTGAGCACCTACAAACCAACCAAAACGACCATCACAACCGCCGCGGGCTCTTGCTCTTGGTAGGACGTCGTCGAAGAATTTTGCAATACCTTGCAAAGAAAGATATCGCTCGTTATCGCGCGATTATCGACAAACTCGGTATCCGCCGTTAGTTTGCAGAAAAAGTAAATAGGAAACTTCGCGGGCTAGTTGATTGGTCCTCGGTGGTGGCTTCCGGAAGAAATCCGTGGGCTTCGATCGAAGATCCATTCTCTAGTTGTCGCGAAGATTCAGAGAATAGGAGAGACCCATGGAGGGTCAAGACGTTAAGCATGCCGTTGCAAAAATAGACAACGGCAAATTTGGAAAACGAGAAATTCGTTTCGAAACCGGTCGCCTAGCGCGTCAAGCTGCTGGAACCGCTGTTGTATATCTAGATGATGAAACTACGTTGCTCTCGGCAACAACCGCTTCAAAAAATCCCAAAGATCAATTTGATTTCTTCCCATTAACTGTAGATGTGGAAGAGCGAATGTATTCAGTGGGAAGGATTCCGGGTTCATTCTTCCGCCGTGAAGGTCGCCCATCAGAAGATGCAATTCTGACCTGTCGTTTAATTGACCGCCCGTTGCGACCATCATTTATAAAAGGTCTTCGAAATGAAGTCCAAATTGTGGTCACAGTAATGGCGTTAGATCCCGACCATATGTATGACGTGATCGCAATTAATGCGGCATCGATGTCTACCCAACTTGCTGGGTTGCCATTCTCGGGACCAATTGGTGGAGTTCGAGTTGCCTTAATTGATGGGCAATGGGTCGCGTTCCCAAATCACAGTGAACTAGAGCGAGCGACCTTTGACATGGTAGTAGCAGGACGAATCGCTGGCGATGATGTCGCAATCATGATGGTAGAAGCTGAAGCAACCACGAAAACAATCTCATTGATTGCAGATGGTGCCGGGGCACCAACCGAAGAGATTGTGGGAGCAGGCCTGGAAGCCGCAAAGCCATTTATTAAGACGCTATGCGAAGCGCAGCAACAACTAGCCAAAGTTGCGGCGAAACCAACTGCAGAATTTCCAGTATTTCTAGATTATCAACCTGATGTTTACGAGGTTGTTGAGAAGGCCGCAAAAGATAAATTGAGTAAAGCTCTTACAATTTCCAGCAAGCAAGATCGTGAGTCAGAGCTAGATGAAATTTCTCGGTCCACTCAGGAACAAATTGCACCTCAATTTGAAGGGCGAGAAAAGGAAATTCCAGCAGCAATTCGTTCCCTTACTAAGAAGCTGGTGAGACAGCGAGTCTTACGGGAGAAAGTTCGAATTGATGGCCGTGGCTTAAAAGATATCCGACCTCTTACCGCTGAAGTTGAAGTTCTGCCAAGAGTTCATGGTTCGGCGCTATTTGAGCGCGGTGAAACCCAAATTCTTGGGGTAACAACTTTGAATATGCTCAAGATGGAACAACAACTAGATACGTTGAATCCGGAAGACCATAAGCGATACATGCACAATTACAACTTCCCACCTTATTCAACAGGTGAGACGGGACGCGTTGGCTCACCCAAGCGTCGTGAAATTGGACATGGCGCACTCGCAGAACGAGCACTACTACCAGTTCTGCCAACTCGCGAAGAATTTCCATACGCAATTCGCCAAGTTTCAGAAGCTTTAGGCTCGAATGGCTCTACTTCAATGGGATCTGTCTGTGCTTCAACGCTTTCATTACTTAATGCAGGTGTTCCACTCAAGGCGCCGGTTGCTGGAATTGCTATGGGTTTGATCTCCGATGAAGTAGATGGCAAGACCGAATATGTCGCACTTACCGACATACTCGGCGCCGAAGATGCTTTTGGTGATATGGACTTCAAAGTAGCGGGAACTGAAGAATTTGTAACTGCGCTACAACTCGATACCAAACTTGATGGTATTCCTGCGAAAGTATTAGCGGCAGCCTTACTTCAAGCCAAGGAAGCTCGTCTCGCAATTCTAAATGTGATGAACCAAGCGATAGATCGACCAGATGAAATCAATCCGCTTGCGCCTCGCATCATGAGTATCAAGATTCCAGTTGACCAAATTGGTGCCGTGATTGGTCCAAAAGGTAAAGTCATTAACCAAATTCAAGAAGAAACTGGCGCTGAAATAACGATTGAAGATGATGGAACCATTTACATTGGCGCCACAAATGGCACTGCAGCTGAAGCGGCCAAAGCCCAAATCATTGCAATCGCAGATCCAAAACTTCCTGAAGTTGGAGAGCGATACAACGGATCCGTTGTTAAGTTGGCAGCTTTTGGTGCTTTTATCAACCTGCTTCCAGGTAAAGATGGCTTGCTACACATCTCACAGATCCGCAAGATGCATGGCGGAAAGCGCATCGAGAACCTTGAAGATGTCATGAAAGTTGGCGACAAAGTACATGTTGAAATCGGAGAGATCGACCCGAAGGGCAAGCTCTCTTTGATTCCCGTGCTTGACGACGCCAAGAGCGAGTAATTAGAAATGGCAGTGCGCAAGACCGTACATTCAAGCGGCTTGCGCATTGTCACAGAAGAGATTCCTGATGTCAGAAGCGCAGCTTTTGGCATCTGGGTCAATGTTGGTTCTCGCGATGAGAGCCCCAAAGTTGCCGGCGCTTCTCACTTCCTAGAGCATCTTCTCTTTAAAGGCACCAAGCGTCGCTCTGCACTTGAAATTTCAGCTGCGATTGATGCGGTGGGTGGCGAAATGAATGCCTTCACTTCAAAGGAATACACCTGCTTTTATGCTCGAGTTATCGATAAAGATCTGCCGCTTGCCATTGATGTTATTTCAGATTTAATTACCTCATCTGTTGCTCGAAAAGAAGATGTCGAAGCAGAGCGCAAAGTTGTCCTGGAAGAAATCTCGATGCGCGATGATGATCCATCAGACCTAGTTCACGATTTATTTGCCGAGACATTTTATGGCGATACTCCTCTCGGTAGGCCGATTCTTGGAACTAATGAATCAATCAAGTCCATGACTAGAAATTCGATTTTTAATTATTACAAAAATCGCTATCTACCTGAGAGCATCGTAATCTCGGTAGCTGGAAATATGAAGACTAAGCGAGTAGTAGAAGAGAGCCTTTCCGCAATAACTAAAGATGATTTCTTAAATGAGGTTTCAAAAAATAAATCTGAAAATCGAAACTCTACAAAAGCTCGTATTAGCGGTAGAAAAGTTGGCTTGATAAATAGAAAGACCGAACAAGCCCACCTCTTTCTTGGAGTTCCTGCAGTTGCAAGAGATGATCGACGGAGATTTGCGATGAGCGTACTATCTGCAGCACTTGGTGGCGGCATGTCGTCGAGATTGTTCCAAGAAATACGCGAGAAGCGTGGTCTGGCTTACTCGGTCTATTCATACACACAACAATTTGCTGGGAGCGGGCTAATCGGTTTCTACGCAGGATGTAATCCGAAAAAGGCCGAAGAAGTTGTCTCGCTAATTCGCGAAACACTTCATGATGTCGCAAGTAATGGTTTAACACATGAAGAGCTAGAGCGTGCTCGCGGCGCAGTCCGAGGCACATTGGTGCTGAGTCAAGAAGATACCGGCTCCCGAATGACACGAATCGGCAAGAGCGAATTAGTTCATGGCGAGGTTCTAGGTTTTGATGAGATTCTCGGTGAGATCTCACGCGTTGATTCAGAACAGATAAGAGAATTGGCTGGCGAGTTCCTCACTAAGAGCCCTACCCTTGCGGTCGTGGGTCCATTTAGCAAGGAATCGGTCTTTGAAAAGGTGATGCGTTAGTGGGCATAAAGGTTGCAGTTGTTGGCGCAAAAGGTCGAATGGGTCAAGAAGTTTGCCATGCTATTAAAGGCGAAACGGATTTAGATCTCTATGCCGCTATTGATCTCGGAGATTCGCTCGAATCTATAAGAGGTGCTGAAGTGATGGTTGACTTCACTAGTCCTGATGCAGTCATGAATAATCTTGATTTTGCAATTTCATCCGGGATTCATGCAGTGGTTGGCACTACTGGATTTAATGACGAGCGAATCAATAAATTGAAATCAGATTTAAGCTCTCATAAGAATGTTGGCGTATTAATTGCTCCAAATTTTGGACTCGGTGCAGTCCTAATGATGCAGTTTGCTGCTACGGCGGCTCGCTTCTTTGAATCCGCTGAAATAATTGAACTTCACCACCCAGAAAAGGCGGATGCTCCGAGTGGTACCGCAACCAGGACTGCAGAAATCATCGCTGCCTCGCGGGCTTCCGCAAATTTAGGAGCTATGCCTGATAAAACCGCTTCAAGTATCAATGGGGCGCGTGGCGCAAAAGTTTCTGAAGTTCCAATTCACTCAGTACGACTCCGTGGCTTGGTTGCCCATCAAGAAGTTCTTTTTGGCGATAAAGGTGAATTACTCACAATCCGCCATGATTCACTAGATCGAAGTGGTTTTATGCCGGGTGTATTACTGGCTTGCCGGAAAATTAGTCAGCACCCAGGTTTGACCGTAGGATTAGAGAACTTCCTCAAGATAAGTTAGGAGAGCGATGACAACTCAAATCAAAATGTATGGTGCGGAATGGTGTGGTGATTGCCGTCGTTCCAAGCGCTTCTTAGATTCTAATAACGTCGCCTATGAGTATGTTGATGTCGAGGCAGACCCATCCGCATCAGATAAAGTAATTGAAATAAATGGGGGACAACGTTCGATTCCAGTGATTCTTTTCTCTGACGGAAGTCATCTGACTGAGCCATCCGACAATGACCTTAAGGCTAAGTTGGAAAGTTTAAAGATTCTTTAGCGCTGATTTGATTCGGTATCGCTTTAAGATATCGGTCCAGCATAAGCTGAGGTAAGTAATCGGAATTATAAAAAGATAATCTTTGATTGTTAAAGGCGCCAATTCAAAAGCTCTCTGAAGAAATGGTGTATGAATCAAAAGTACAAGAATAGCTAACGCAAGCAAAAGTACCCAAGGTAAAGCCCGGTTTTGACGACGGCGAATTGTGCTCCAAATAGTCAGAGTTTTTGACCTATTTATCATTATTAAAAAGAGATTTGATACAAGTAAGGTTGCAAAAGCCAATGAGCGAATTCTCTCTTCGGAAAATGAATTTGAGATTGCGAAAAAATATATAGTAGCTAGTAGCGCAAAGACAGAAAAGCCCTGCGTAATTGCCAGTGAAAATTCACGAAGTGAAATCAATGGCCCAATGGCCGCTCGTGGATCTTCCAGCATGACATTTGGATCGACACTTTCAACTTCAAAGACGATTGAACAGGCTGGATCAATAATAATTTCGTGAAAGGCCACTAATGCGGCCAGGCAGCTCATTAGTACCAATTTCTAAGAGGCGCTCTGCCGCCTCTTCATTGGTTAGCCCTAGATTTCTCACCTTGTAATGCTAATCGCAATTCTTAAATCCGATAGACCAGAGCTGATGTAATTGCTGCCAAAAGCATCATGATTGGAAATGAAGCCCTGAATTTAAGTGCAACTGCAGCAACAGCGACGCCGGCCAGGCGGTGGTCAATCACAATTTGAGTTTTATTTGCGAAAGTTTGAATTGCTACAAGGGAACTTAGTAGCACTACTGGAATTAACTCATTTATTCGCTGCAATCTGGGTCGATTTAGGATGGATTCTGGAATCAAGAATCCGGCTAGCTTTAATAAGTAGCAGGCGAAGCTAGCTCCAAGAACTGCGGTCCATAACGGTGTCATTTAGCGCTCCACCCAAAAACTATGGCGATTAGAACGGTTGCGATTATCGGCAACCCTGCGCTCAAATATGGAGTTAGAGCGAGCGCAAGTCCAATCGCGAAAAGTGCGCCAACTTTAGCGATTATATTTTTTAACCTGGGCCAGAGCAGGCCCAGAAAAGCGGCTGGGACCGCAGCATCGAGTCCCCACATCGAAGGATTGCCAATTGCAGTAGCGCCGAGCGCGCCTACTAATGTAAAAAAATTCCAAAATAGGTAAACCCCAATTCCTGTCGCTACAAAACCAAGCCGCATCGCGGCCTCGCCTCGATTCTCTTGTGCGAGTGCAACGCCAGTTGATTCATCTATCGTGATTTGCGCGCCAAGAAATTTTCGTATGCCACGAAATTTAAGAACTGGAGCCAAACGCATTCCATAAAGTCCATTTCGAACTCCAAGCAACGCTCCCGTGGCAATCGCACTTAACGCGCCACCACCTGCTCCCATAACTCCAACCACTGCGAATTGCGAGGCGCCAGAGAAGAGAATTAGAGATAAGGCGCAGGTCTGGGCAATCGAAAAGCCAGCAGCAATGGACGCGGCGCCAAAGGCAGCTCCGTAAGTGCCCACCGGTAGCGCAACGCTAAGTGAGTCTCGCATCACGGAACGGCGATCAAGTGGCACGACACTATTTTGCCCCAAGAAACCTGAGACGATTACCACCTCAAAGTTATGGTTAGTAGATAGGGTCTCGCCCGTGGCAGAGAACGATTACCCAGAAATTGTCTTCCGAGATGATGTGACGGTGGAATTGGTAAAGGCAAACGCTAACGATGCTGATGTCATTTGGGCGGCGCGCGTTTCCACGGCTGGCGAACAATCACGTGATGAGATTGATAGCGATCCAAATCGTTCGGCAGGTCTAATTAATTACTTGGCGCGGGAGCGCCATGGCTCTCCCTTCGAACATACTTCAATGACCTTTTTTATAAGCGCACCAATATTCGTATTCCGAGAATTTATGCGCCACCGCATCGCTTCTTATAATGAGGAGAGCGGAAGATATCGAGAGTTAAAACCGGTCTTTTACATTCCGAGCCCAGCCCGAAAATTAGTTCAAACTGGCAAGACTGGGCATTATGTATTTGAAGATGGCACAAAGGAACAATAAGAAATCACAATTAAGGCAATGAAAGAAACTTATGAGTTGGCGTATAAGAACTATAAAGAAATGCTTGATGCAGGCGTGGCTCGCGAAGTAGCTAGAGCCGTTCTTCCCGTAGCGCTTTACTCATCGATGTATGTCACGATGAATGCGCGAGCGTTGATGAATTTCCTATCACTTAGGACTAGTCGAGAAGGATCGCACTTTCCGAGTTATCCGCAACGCGAGATAGAGATGGTTGCAGAGAAAATGGAGGAGCATTTCGCACGTTTGATGCCCCTTACCTATGCCGCATTTGAGAAGTCGGGAAGAGTAGCTCCGTAGTAGCCTTGGCATATGAAAGCGCCATTCGGTCGTCTCTTAACCGCGATGGTGACGCCATTTAAAGATGATTTAAGTATCGATTGGGCGGGCGTAGAAAAGTTAGCGGCTCATTTGCAGAGCATAGGGCACGATGGAATTGCGGTTAATGGAACTACAGGTGAAGCACCAACAACGAGTGATGATGAGAAGATTGAAATAATTAAAGTTGTTCGAAATGCAACTGGCGGAAAATTGAAGATTATCGCCGGTGCAGGAAATAACGAGACATCTCACTCGGTCGAACAAGCCAAGCTGGCTGCCGCTGCTGGGGCCGATGGTTTACTTGTAGTAACTCCTTATTACAACAAACCACCGCAAGCTGGCATCGAAGCACACTTTTGTGCGATGGCGGATGCAACAGATGTGCCAGTTATGTTGTACGACATTCCAGGAAGAACCGGAGTTCCAATCGAGCCAGACACAATCTGTCGATTAGCCGAGCATAAAAATATTGTGGCACTCAAAGATGCCAAAGGTGACGTCGCTTCAACTTCTTGGGTAATTAAGCGCTCTGGGATTCCGGTTTATTCAGGGGATGACATCTTAAATTTGCCACTACTTTCGGTGGGCGCAGTGGGCTTTGTCTCGGTTTGTGGCCATACCGTTGGAGGTCGGTTGCGCGAAATGTTAGATGCGTGGTTCTCCGGAAAATCGGAACGAGCGCTAGAAATTCATCAAGAATTGCTTCCAGTTTTCACCGGAACTTTTAGGACGCAAGGTGCAATTCTCACCAAAGCAGCTCTCAACTTGATGGGACTTCCTGGAGGAAAAGTAAGGCTGCCGTTGGTCGACGCTTCCCCAACACAAATTGCTCAACTTAAAGAGGATCTAAAAGCCGGCGGAGTGAAACTCAACTAATGAATCATCCGCACCCAGATCTTGGGCTGCCTCCGAAACTCCCTAAGGAAACGCTACGCGTTGTGGCATTAGGTGGTTTAGCTGAGGTTGGCAGAAATATGACGGTCTTTGAATACGAAGGCGAGTTATTGGTTGTTGATTGTGGCGTGTTATTCCCAGAAGAAAATCAACCAGGTGTTGATTTAATTCTTCCCGATTTCTCATATATTCGAGAGCGGATGGCAGATATCAAGGCGATCTTCTTGACTCACGGCCATGAGGACCACATCAGCGCCCTTGGTTATTTGTTAAGGGAGCGGTCTGATATCCCCGTGATTGGCTCTCAATTAACTCTGGCATTTGCAAAAGGAAAGTTGCGAGACCATCGAATTTCACCGATAACGATCGAGGTAAGAGAAGGTCAAACTCGTAAAGTGGGTAACTTCGAACTGGAATTTATTGCGGTTAATCACTCTATCCCTGATGCGCTAGCTTTGGCGATAAGAACTAAAGCGGGAGTCGTTCTTCATACTGGAGATTTCAAGATGGATCAATTACCGCTTGATGGTCGGAAGACAGACCTGCCGAGATTTGCGGAATTGGGAAAATCTGGAGTCGATTTGTTTATGGTCGACTCTACTAATGCAGATATCCCTGGCTACACCACCTCAGAGCGAGAGATCATGCCGGTATTGGATCGCGTAATTGCTACTGCAAAACGTCGCGTAATCGTTGCTTCATTCGCATCCCACGTACATCGCGTACAACAGGTGCTGCAGATTGCGCATTCCAATGGAAAGAAAGCAGCCTTTGTTGGTCGCAGCATGGTGAGAAATATGACTCTCGCTGCCGAGTTAGGATATTTAAAAGTTCCCCCAAATACCCTGGTTGAAGAGGATGAGATTGACGATCATGGTGACGATCTGGTTCTAATCTCAACGGGTTCCCAAGGTGAACCACTCGCCGCTTTATCTCGAATGGCAAATGGTGATCATCGAATTCAAGTAGGCCCAGGGGATACCGTGATATTTGCTTCTTCGCTGATTCCTGGAAATGAAAATTCCGTTTTCCGAGTTATCAACGAACTGACTCGATTTGGTGCGAAAGTTGTACATAAAGGAAATGCTTTAGTACATGTTTCCGGTCATGCTGCTGCTGGTGAATTGTTGTATTGCTACAACATTGTGCAGCCAAGAAACGTTATGCCAGTACACGGTGAATGGCGCCATATGAGAGCTAATGCAGAATTGGCAATCTCAACTGGAGTGAAGCGCGAAAATGTCGTAATTGCGGAAAATGGAGTGGTTGTAGATCTATCCCAAGGCAAAGCCAAAATTGTTGGCGCAGTACCTTGTGGAATGGTTTATGTAGATGGACAGAGCATTGGCGAGATAACTGAAGACTCTCTCAAAGATCGTCGCATCTTGGGCGAAGAAGGATTCATCTCAGTTATTGTCGTAATCGATTCACAAACCGGAAAGATTGTGGCAGGTCCAGATATTCATGCAAGAGGTTTTGCCGAAGATAAAGCGCTCTTCGATGAAGTTAGAGGAAGAATCGAAGAGGCACTTTCTGGGGCTGTCGCAAGTGGAGTAAATGGAACTCATCAGCTTTCGCAAGTTGTTCGTCGCACGGTCGGAAGTTGGGTTGGCAGCGAGCATCGCCGAAGACCAATGATCATCCCTGTCGTGATCGAAGTGTGACGGCGCGCCTTACTAATCTGCATTTTCTATTGCCATACGATTTTTTATTATGGCGAAGAACAGCAAGAAGACATCGCGCGGACTTTTAGGGAGTATCTCCAAAGCCATCAGTTCGATCTGGCGATTGATTGCGAAAAGTTTTGGCGCCACCATCCGAGTATTGACCCGAGGCGCAAGAGATCTAGATGCCGAACATCAACGTGATGGAATCGGACTGCTTCTACTTATTGTTTCACTTATTGCGGCAGCAACATCTTGGTGGAAACTCGATAATTGGTTTGGTCATGCAGCCTATTCATTCTTCTATGGCGCCGTAGGCAGACTTGCGATTATTACCCCAATACTGTTTTTTTACTTTGCTATTCGACTTTTCCGAACTCCGCAAGATAAGTCCGCGAATGGTCGAATTGTTTTCGGATCTTTCCTTTTGATAATTAGCACAACCGGATTAGTCCACATAATCAATCCCAGTTCTATCGGAACTGGTGCGACTGCTATGCGAGAAGGCGGCGGATGGGTTGGCTATGCCGTTTCAACTCCACTTATTGCATTAGTCACAGATCTTCTTGCTATACCAATTTTGATGTTGATCTTAATATTCTCAATCCTGGTAATCACAGCAACCCCAATCTCGGTTATCGCTGCTTTTTTCAAAAGAATTTTCATGGGAGCGAGTAGCAAAGTAAGTAATGCGATGGAGGAACGTCGCGAACGAAAGATATCGGACTTTGAGATATCGGAAACTCCGCCATTTGAATCTCCATTGGTTCAAGAATTTGCAAATCATCCCGATGAGGAACTTGATGAAGAGCAGTTTGATGAGGAATTCACCGTTGAGGTAGCGCAACCTGCTCCCGTAAAAACTGCTAAACCAAATCGTCCAGTTCAGTTACTACTCTCAGCTAATGATCCGTATTCACTTCCAGATATGGACTTACTTCGGTCTAGTCCGCCAAGCAAAGGAAAGAGTAAAGCCAATGAGAGCGTAGTTGCTGCGCTCACTGAACTTTTCAGAGAGTTTGAAATAGATTGCGAAGTGACCGGTTTTATGCGCGGTCCAACTGTGACTCGATATGAAGTTGAGTTAGGAAGTGGCGTTAAGGTGGAAGCAATTACTGCGTTAAGTAAGAATATTGCTTACGCGGTCGCAAGTAGCGATGTACGAATTCTCTCCCCGATTCCTGGGAAATCTGCGGTAGGAATTGAGATCCCAAATAGTGATCGTGAGATTGTTTCGTTGGGTGATGTACTTCGTTCCAGCGTTGCAGGTAACGATCATCATCCTATGTTGATAGCGCTTGGTAAAGATGTTGAAGGAAGTTTCATCTGCGCAAACTTAGCGAAGATGCCACACTTACTTGTAGCCGGGGCCACGGGTGCGGGTAAGTCTTCAATGATTAACTCGCTAGTCACCTCTATTTTGATGCGTGCCACTCCAAACGAGGTCAGGCTTATTCTCATAGATCCAAAACGTGTCGAACTAAACGCCTATGACGGAATTCCTCATCTCATTTCACCAATTATCACAAATCCCAAGAAGGCTGCCGACGCTTTGGCTTGGGTGGTTCGTGAAATGGAGATGAGGTATGACGATCTCTCAACTTATGGATTTAGACATGTGGATGATTTCAATAAAGCGGTGCGATCCGGAAAATTAGAACCCTCATCAGAAGGACCACTGGAACCGTATCCATACTTATTAATTGTGGTTGACGAATTGGCAGATTTGATGATGGTGGCTGCCCGAGAAGTTGAGGACAGTATCGTTCGAATTACCCAATTAGCACGAGCTGCAGGAATCCACTTAGTTATCGCAACGCAACGGCCAAGTGTTGATATCGTGACGGGTTTAATCAAAGCTAACGTTCCTTCTCGATTATCTTTTGCTACTTCATCACTTGCTGATTCGCGAGTTATCTTGGATTCACCAGGTGCGGAAAAACTGGTTGGACAGGGAGATGGCCTCTTCTTACCAATGGGCGCCAGTAAACCAATTCGAATTCAAGGTGCATATGTCTCAGAGCGAGAGATTGAATCCGTTGTAAATCATGTTAAATCACAATTGAAACCGGTTTATCGCGAAGACATCATTAAGCCTACTCAAAGCACTCGAGTCATTGAAGATGATATTGGCGATGACCTTGATCTGCTTCTGCAAGCAATCGAGCTAGTAGTTTCAACTCAATTCGGTTCCACCTCGATGTTACAAAGAAAGTTACGTATTGGGTTTGCAAAAGCGGGTCGACTTATGGATCTGATGGAGTCCCGCGGCATTGTCGGACCTTCGGAAGGTTCAAAAGCGAGAGCGGTCCTGGTTAAGCCTGAGGATTTAGCGAACGTAATCTCAACCATTCAGGGGTGATGGCCAGGGTTAGGGATTGCCCAGTCTAAATTTCTGGAAGTAAACTCGACTCCTCATTTTAGGATTCTGGAGTCGCGATGTCGGTTGGTAATTCACTGCGAGAGGTTCGCAAGGCGAGTGGCTATTCGGTAGCCGAACTCTCGGCTCGCACTCGGATTCCAGAGAGCGTAATTGAAGATCTAGAACAAGATGATTTTGCATCTTCTGGCGGGGCGGCTTATGCGCGAGGCCACATCAGAAATATCGCAAATATCTGTGGCGCAAGCGCTGATGAAATTTTGAGTAAGTTTGAATCACAGACCATTCCATTAAATAAATCCATTAGAGAACTTCTAAATGAAAATAACGTCACAAAATCTCGTCCTACTAAGAAATCGGTGTCTTGGAAATCTTTGACGGGAGTTGCAGCCGGAATATTCCTGTTTGCAGTAGTTGGAGGCCTCATCGTTACTTCTACAAATTCCAATTCACCCGTATCAAACAATCCTCAAACTGAAACCGGACCGGTAGCAACTCGAACCGAAGGTGTATCAGTAACCTTGAAGGGAGTTAATGGGCTCTCTTGGGTAGCGGTTAGTGATAGCTCTGGTACAACTTTGTATAGCGGTCGGATTCGTCAAGGTGAAGAACAAACTTTCCAAGACGACCAATTGATTTACTTAGTTCTTGGAAATGCTGGTGCGTTAGAACTTATTGTTAATGGCGAAAATTTGGGTACGGCCGGAGCAGTTGGTGAAGTAGTTAGATTGGAGTTTGGGCCACAGGCCATCGCCCAAAACGGCTGAAACTAAACTATCGGGTATGCGAACCGATAGAATCCGCAGGTGTCCAAACCGTTAAGCGTTGCAATTGTCACGCTTGGTTGTTCAAGAAATGAAGTAGATTCCGAGGAACTCGCCGGTCGGCTTGCGGCGGATGGTTGGCGGCTGGAAAGCGACCCAAGCGCTGCCGATATTGCAGTTGTAAACACTTGTGGATTTATTGAATCAGCGAAGAAAGATTCGATTGATGCGCTGCTCGAAGCGCACTCACAAAAGGGTGATGGCACATTAAGGGCAGTTGTCGCAGTTGGGTGTATGGCGGAGCGCTACGGCAAAGAGCTTGAAGATGCACTTCCCGAGGCTGATGGCATCTTAGGTTTTGATGACTATCAAGATATTTCTCAGAGATTACGACGGATTCTTCAGGGTGAGCGGATTGCTAGCCATACGCCAAAGGATCGAAGAAATCTGCTGCCGCTGGCTCCGGCCAATCGACAGGAATTTGAAAAGCAACTCCGCCGCGAAAATCTTGGAGATAACAACCTTGGGCAAGGAGGCGTAGCCACTCGGGTACGGCTAGGAAGCGAGCCAGTTGCGCCGTTGAAGATCGCGTCAGGCTGCGATCGCAGGTGTACTTTCTGCGCCATTCCCCAATTTAGAGGGGCTTTCTTATCTCGAAGACCCAGCGAAATTCTTGAAGAGGCACGATGGTTGGTCTCTAATGGCGTCAGCGAGCTCTTCCTCGTAAGTGAAAATACAACTTCTTACGGAAAAGATTTAGGCGATATTCGGCTTTTAGAAACGCTTCTTCCTGAACTAGCCGAAATCGACAAATTAGAGCGAATCCGTCTTTCCTATCTGCAGCCGGCAGAAATTCGACCTTCATTGCTGCAGGCCATGGTCGCAACCGAGAAAGTGCTTCCATACTTTGATATTTCATTCCAGCATTCATCTGGTTCACTTCTCCGCAGAATGCGCCGCTTTGGCGATAGTGAATCGTTCCTACATTTACTGACGCAAATTAGAGCACTAAACCCAACATCCGGTATTCGCTCTAATTTTATTATTGGATTCCCCGGAGAAACGGAGTCTGAATTTCAAGAACTGGTTGAATTTATTAGCTCTGCCAGATTAGATGCAATCGGAATTTTTCCTTACTCAGATGAAGATAAGACAGAGGCGATGAATCTCCCAAATAAGTTAGCTCCCGAAGTTATCGCAGAACGTACCAATCTTCTGCGGGGAATAGCTGAAGATTTAATGATTGAGCGGGCCCAGGAGCGAATTGGAGAACGAGTAAGGGTTTTGATTGAAGATGCAGAACTCGGTGAAGGTCGCGCAGATCATCAAGGTCCGGAAGTTGACTCTTCTACATTTATTGGTGGTCGCACTAAATATCGAGTCGGAGATTATGTTGATGCTGTAGTTAGTGATATATCAGCAACTGACTTGGTGGCGCAAGCCTTATGAATCTGCCTAATGGACTCACGGTATTTCGAATCTTGGCTCTGCCTTTCTGTGCCTGGGCGCTCTTATATAAAGATGGCAACGATCCGACTTGGCAATGGATTGCCTGGCTAGCGTTTTTCGTTGTTGGCATGACCGATGTCCTAGATGGAAGAATTGCGCGCTCGCGAAATCAAGTTTCACAATTTGGAATAATTTTAGATCCAATTGCTGATAAGGCATTTATAGCGACCGCCCTGGTAGGGCTTTCGTATCTGGAAAAAATACCTTGGTGGGTCACCTTCTTAATTTTATTTCGCGAGCTAAGCGTCACTTTTTTAAGGTTCGCTATTCTTAAGCGAGAGATAATTTCTGCCTCTAGAGGCGGCAAGATAAAAACTCTCCTCCAGAATTTTTCAGTAGGCTTTTATATGTTGCCGCTACCTAGTTATCTTTTCTTACCTAGGGATATTCTCTTAGGTTTAGCGATAGTTTTGACCTGGGTAACGGGATTTCAGTACTTTAAGAAAGCGCTAATTAAATGAAAGATATTGAGAGAGTTATTGCGTTGCTTAAGAAACGCCGCGAAACTATTTCAGTTGCAGAATCAGTAACCGGGGGTGAGTTAGCCGCAAAACTCACGGAGCTGCCTGGATCATCGGAAGTTTTCCTTGGTGGGGTTGTGGCATATTCGATTTCTAGCAAGATTAAAGAGTTAGGTATTGCAAAGCAGCTCATCAAGAAATTTGGTGTTTATTCGGAAGAGGTTGCAGTTGAGATGGCAAAATCCGTTCGTACTATCTTTCAATCAGATTGGGCTATTTCATCTACCGGAGTTGCCGGCCCCGGACCAGATGGAGATATTCCAGCTGGCACTATCTGGATTGCCATTTCAGGTCCTAATACCTCACAGACGCTTCGACTTTCGTTGAACGGAACTCGCCCGCTGGTGCGCTCCGGCGCGGTAACCAGCGCGCTTGCTACTTTAGAGCGTATCCTTGACCGGTAAGAAAATTGGAGGAGCCATGGTTCTAATGCGTACCCATATCGGTCAGGTACTTCGTGGCGCCCGAATCTCCCAGAAGCGCACGCTGAGGGAAGTTGCTGCTGCGGCTCGCGTCTCACTGGGTTATTTATCTGAAGTGGAGCGAGGCCAGAAAGAGGCCTCATCAGAACTTCTTAATGCTATTTGTACTGCTCTAGATCTTTCCCTTGCCACCGTTATTTCATTGGTTGCAACTCAGATTCGCGCACAAGAGGCGCCACAACTAACTGTTGTCGATACGAACGCTGCGTAAGGGTTTGCGTTGAGTACTTCCAGCGCTCGTTCTACATATCAACACCAATCAACAATCCACCGTCGCACGAGAAGTGCAATTATGGATTCAGCAAGAGAGTTGGTTCGCCAGAGTGGAATAAGTGCGACAAATATGATTGAGATTGCAGATCGCGCACAGGTTTCTCGAGCCTCTTTATATAACCACTTCCGAGACAAGCAGGAAGTTTTCCTCGCCTTAGTTGAAACTGAAATAGAAAGAATTGCGACTATTGCTTTGATTTCTCCTTCAAGAGCCGAAGCGCTCTACCAAATTTCCCGTGAAATTTCAGAGCATGATGGTTTGCGAACTGCGCTAGAACGCGATGGCGATCTTGTTGCAGCAGCGCTTACTTCTAGGGACCACCAAATTTGGGAAGAAATTTATAAACACTTAGCAAAGATTTTTGCCACCGATGTTGTGGGAGTCGGACTTGTTCTCCGCTGGCTACTTGGCCAAGTAACGGCACCTCTCTCGAAAGAACACTCGCTCGAACAAGCTAATCGCATAGCTGATATTCTCTAACGCTTCGCAAGGTGCGAATTACAGAACTCCGCCGCCGGCTAATTGAGCATTTCGGCGAAAATTGGGCTCCTTCATATGCAAAAGATTTTGTCTTCGCTGAATTGGGTGGTCAAACGATTAATCAAGCGCTAGAGATAGGGATGGAGCCAGCCGATATTTGGCGAGCCGTGCTGCGCCACAATCCAGATATTAGAACTGAGCTTCGCTAACTTTCATGGCGACTGGACCTTTTGGCCGATAAGTAGCTCGGGGTTGGGCCTTTGGGAAATCATCAACTAAATGCAATTTAAATCTTCGCGCGATTTCAAGAATGATGATGCGACCTTCTAATAGCGCAAACTGATCACCTAAACATTTGCGCGTCCCAGCACCGAATGGAAAATAGGCCCCGTCTGGCAAGGTTTTCTCCAAGCCGGTAAGCCACCGTTCTGGCTGAAAGGAATCTGGCGCTGGAAAGTACCTGGAATCTCGATGCGTTACGTACTGACTAATCAGTACGTGTGCCCCCTTTGGAATTTGGATGCCACCAATGAGAACATCCTCGACTGCTCTGCGTGGTGCAACCCAAACTGGGGGCGCTAACCGAAGCACCTCATTGAAAATCGAACCCACAATTGGAGCCGTGAATAGTATCTTGGCAAAATCTTCGCTTTCAGATTGAGAGAGAATTTCAGTAGCCTCTTTGGCTAACGCGCGCCATAAGTCAGGGCGCTGGTTCAAATACGCAAAAGTCCAGGTAAGAACATTTGCCGTAGTTTCATGACCGCTTAATATCAAAGTTAAAGTCTCATCGGAAATCTCAGATTCGGTTAGCTTCTCGCCATCACTAGTTCTAGTTTCAAGTAGTAGACCTAGTAAATCTTCTCGATTTATCCCGGCCTTAATTCGCTCATCGACGATTCTTGTGGCAATTTGGTGGAGTCGATCTGCGGCACCTTCAAAACGCTTAAAATATGGGAGTGGTATCTGATCGGTTATCTCTAGGCCGGGCAGCATCGTTCGTTCGATTCGGTCAATAGCGATGTGCATTGATTCTTGGACTGCTTTCGTATCACCTTTGATATCAGTTCCAAAAAGGATATCGGCTACTATGTCAAAAGTTAACGACATCATTTCTGGGCCGACTTCAACTTGAGAACCAACTTTCCAATTTTCAATGTGCTTCTTCGTTAAATCGAGCATCGTTCTGGCGTACCCAGAGATACGATTGATGTGAAAGGGCGCTTGCATTAAGCGGCGATGTCGAAGATGTATCGGCTCTTCATTAGTTAGCAGGCCAGTCCCAAGTACTTTGCGCATCCGATCAAAACCCACCCCTTTGATAAAGGATTTCTGCTTACTTACCGTAACTTCATGAACCATCGCAGGATCGAATGCGGCGATAAACAATTCACGCCCCAAAAAGAAAGAGGCAATCTGGCCGAACTCATCTCGGACCTGCCGTAAGAATCCTGGGGTATCTTTTTGAAAATTCAAAGTAAGTGTGAGTGAGCGAGGTCCAGGCGGCAGCTGTAGGCCACGAGCCCGCCCACGATGAATCGGCTTTGGGATTGGCAGATATGAATCAGGCCGTGGCGAGCGGAACGGGGTTAGTTTCACAGCCATGGGGCACGCTAAGGCGGGGCGTGTCTTGGTGTCATTAGAACAAATGTTCGGTAGTCTTAGGTAGTGATGGCGGCGAGCCATCACGCCCAACCAGAGCGGTTCCACAGCTCCGCCCGAGTTAGCTCGGGCCGTCAGTGGTAGTCCGTACCTTCTGGACCAACTTACGATCAAGAGAAAGGCAAGACAGTGGCAAAACCTGCCAAAGACCCTGCAGAAGAAAATAAACAATCAGCTAGCCCTGAAAAGCAAAAGGCCCTAGATACCGCGCTTGCCCAGATCGAGCGTCAGTTTGGTAAGGGCTCTGTAATAAAAATGAGCGAGAAAACCGCCACCCCAATCGAAGTGATTCCGACTGGATCAATCGCCCTAGATATGGCGCTTGGTATTGGTGGAATTCCTCGCGGAAGAATTATTGAAATTTTTGGCCCAGAATCTTCTGGTAAAACCACACTTACTCTCCACGCAATCGCAAATGCGCAGCGCGCTGGTGGAATTGCTGCATTTATCGATGCGGAACATGCCTTTGATGCTGAATACGCAAAGAAGCTTGGCGTTGATATCGACGCTCTCCTTGTTTCACAACCAGATACTGGTGAACAAGCCCTTGAGATCGCAGATATGTTGGTCCGTTCCGGAGCTCTCGATTTAATTGTGGTCGACTCGGTTGCAGCCCTAGTTCCTCGCGCAGAAATTGAAGGCGAGATGGGCGATTCACATATGGGTCTCCAGGCAAGATTGATGTCGCAAGCGCTTCGAAAGATAACAGGAGCTCTTAGCCAATCTAAAACCACCGCGATATTTATCAACCAACTCCGCGACAAGATCGGCGTCTTCTTTGGTTCACCAGAGACAACCACCGGTGGTAAAGCTTTGAAGTTCTATGCCTCGGTACGTATGGATATTCGCCGTATTGAAACCCTAAAAGATGGACAGGATGCAGTTGGAAATAGAACTCGCGTTAAAGTTGTGAAAAATAAGATGGCGCCCCCATTTAAGCAAGCAGAGTTCGACATCCTTTACGGCATCGGAATCTCTCGCGAAGGAAGCTTGCTAGATCTAGGCGTTGATCTCGGAATCGTTAAGAAATCCGGAGCTTGGTTTACCTACGAAGGTGACCAACTTGGACAAGGTAAAGAGAACTCACGCCAGTTCCTCCTTGATAACCCAGATCTTGCAAATGAGATCGAATCTAAGATTCGCTCCCATTATGCAACAGCTGATATCGATCCGGCGTTAGTCGCTGCGATTGATGAAGCAGCTGCTGATGTCGAGTTCTAACGAACTTCTTGAAGAGTTAGAGAGCGACCCCTACTCCGTAGCGACCACCATTGCACTCTCTGCACTTGGTCGTAGAGCGCGAAGTAGGGGAGAGCTCTTTATTCTCCTTAAGAAACGTGGCGCCACTGATGAGGTCGCAAATGCAGTTCTCTACCGCCTTCAAGAGCAAGGTTTTGTAAATGACTACGAATTCGCCCGCTATTGGAGTGAATCTCGCCAGCGCACTAAAAAGGTCGCCAGACGGATCATCATTAGTGAATTACGCTCCAAGGGAATTAGCGATGAAATCATTGAATGGATAACTACCGATATCTCTGATGAAACTGAATTTGCGAATGCCTTCAAGTTTGCGGAACGGAAGGCGCGCTCCTATCAACGGTTAGAGCCCGAAGTTGCCTATCGCCGTCTCCACGGCGCGCTCGCACGTCGAGGCTTTGCTGGCTCAATTATCTCTAGAGTGCTTAGCGAGTTAGGTATTTCGCGTTCTTAAGTTCTAAAAGATAAAGTCGGAGAGTGAGTTCATTCTTAAAGTTCAAAATCCTTCCGGTTCTCGTCATTCATGATGCCCAGATTGCCCCAGAGTTAGCTTCATGCCTTATCGAATCTGGCCTTCCACTTGTTGAAGTAACTTTAAGAACAGAGGCCAGCTGGAAAGCGATTGAGAAACTAGCGAGTTATGACGATTTGACCCTCGGAATAGGTTCGGTAACTCAAGAAGATGAATTACGACGAGGCCGAGATCTAGGAGTTAAGTTCGCAGTCTCGGCTGGGTTCGCTCCTGATTTAGTGGCATCCGCTAGAGAGCTTGATCTTGATTATTTGCCGGGCGTCGCGACCGCTTCGGAGATTCTTGGCGCATCGCGAGCGGGTTTAAATAATCTAAAGTGGTTCCCTGCTGCTGCTCTTGGCGGAATTCCAGCGCTTCGCTCTGTTTCAGCGCCATTTCCAAATCTGAATTTCATCCCAACCGGAGGAATCGATCTCGCTGCGGCAGTGAATTATTTGAAAGAACCAAATGTCAAACAAGTGGGTGGTAGTTGGATGCTAAAGCAAGATTGGCTCGCTGCTCGAGATTTCACCTCAATAGGCGAATCAATCCAAGAAAGTTTGTCGCAACTAAAGGACAATAATTGAGATGACTCCTCCACGCCGGTACGCAATCCAGACTCTTGGTTGCCAGATGAATTCCCATGATTCGGAGCGAATTGCTGGCTCGTTAGATTCCGCTGGCTATATTCCAGCCGGCGTAGGTGAAGAGCCCGATGTAATAGTTTTCAATACCTGTGCGGTTCGAGAAAATGCCGACAATAAACTCTATGGCCACTTAAGTTTTCTAGCTCCTAAGAAGGAAGCAAATCCCAATTTACAGATTGCTATCGGCGGTTGTTTGGCACAGAAAGACCGAGGCTCAATCATCAAGCGCGCCCCATATGTCGATGTGGTCTTTGGAACACACAATCTAGGTTCGCTACCGTACCTACTGGAGCGCGCCAGGATTGAGGCCAAATCTCAAGTAGAAATTAAAGAGTCGTTAGATCATTTTCCATCCGTGCTGCCGGCTCGTCGACACTCGCCATTCTCTGCTTGGGTATCAATCTCAGTTGGCTGTAACAACACCTGCACTTTCTGCATCGTTCCGGCTCTGCGAGGACGCGAAAAGGATCGTCCCGCTACCGAAATTCTTGATGAAATAACAGCTCTTGTATCGGATGGAGTTACAGAAGTAACTCTGCTGGGCCAAAATGTAAATGCTTATGGGGTGGATTTTGCAGAACGGGATGCATTTGCAAAATTACTCAGATCGTGTGGCGAGATAAATGGTTTGGAGCGAGTTCGCTTTATGTCGCCCCACCCCAGAGATTTCACCGATGACGTAATTGATGCCATGGCAGAGACAGCAAATGTGATGCCGCACCTCCATATGCCATTGCAATCTGGCTCCGACAAAATTCTCCAAGCTATGCGTCGTTCTTACCGTAGCGATCGATATCGTGGAATTATCGAGCGAGTTAGATCCAAAATTCCAAATTCAACGATTACCACTGACATCATCGTTGGGTTCCCAGGCGAAACCGAAGCGGATTTTCAAGCGACTTTGGATATCTGTGCCGAATTGAAGTTCTTAGCAGCCTATTCTTTCAAATACTCGAAACGCCCTGGAACTCCAGCGGCAACCATGCCGGACCAGGTCTCAGCAGAGATTGTTAGTGAAAGATATGACCGGCTCCACACTCTGCTAAACGAAACTTCGCTTAAGGTAAACAACGAGGTCATCGGCGAGCAATTAGAAGTTCTAATTACCGATACCGAGAATGGGAGAGCCCAAGGTAAAAGTCGTGATTTTCGATTGGTGCATTTTGATTTGAATCAGAGCGCGCGACCCGGCGACCTGGCATACGTAAGGATTACAGAAGCGAAACCTCATTTCATCTTTGGTCAACTCGAGACGGTTCGCGAGACTCGAGGTGGCGATGCTTTTCAAACTCGCAAGACTGAAGCAGAAACTAGTGGCGTTTTCCTCGGTGTTCCCCAGATGAAAAGTGTTCTCTTTAAATGACATTAGTTTTCATCGTAGGAGCGACTGCTACGGGAAAAAGTGATTTAGCTGTAACTCTTGCAGAACAACTCAAGGGTGAGGTGGTTAATGCTGACTCGATGCAACTCTATCGGGGGATGGATATCGGAACCGCTAAATTATCTATACAAGATCGGCGCGGAGTAGTCCATCATCTAATTGATTTACTTGAAGTGACCCAGGATTCATCCGTAGCTCAATATCAAACTATGGCGCGCGCCAAGATAGAGGAGCTACAACGAGCTAACACCCCAGTAATCGTGGTTGGGGGAACTGGGCTTTACGTAAAGGCAATTTTAGATGATCTAAATTTTCCGGAGCGCGATCCTGAGATGCGGGAGCGACTTCAACTTGAAAGTGAAGCGATTGGCGCGATTGCACTTCACGAAAGATTGGCAAAATTAGACCCAGCCGCCGCTGCGGCAATTCCAGCACAAAACGTACGAAGGGTCGTTCGCGCCTTAGAAGTTATTGAAATAACCGGCAAACCCTTCACCGCAAATTTGCCACGTGAAGCGAGTACTCGCTATCCCGCTGCGAAACAATTTGGATTGGTGATGGATCGAGAGAATTTAGATGAGCGAATATCTAAACGCGTCGAGGGGATGTGGAAATCAGGTTTTGTCGATGAAGTTAAGAGCTTGGTTGAAATTGGATTGCGGGAAGGTAAGACGGCCCAGGCGGCACTTGGTTATTCACAGATATTGCAATTCCTCGATGGTGAAATTAGCGAGGCAACTGCGAAAGATGAAACTAAACGCGCGACACGGCAATATGCCCGCCGGCAAGAGACTTGGTTTTCGCGAGATGGAAGAATTACCTGGCTTAAGGGCGATTTAAGTGACCGGCTCGAAAAAATTACCTCAACTATCATTAGCGATAGATGACTACCACCGCAACGTACGGCCACGGAACTGAAAACGACTTTGTCTTAATTTTTGATCCATCGGATTCGCTGAAGATATCCCCAGCAAGCTGCGCTCGTATCTGTGATCGCGAAGTTGGAATTGGATCAGATGGCTTGATCAAAATCATCAAACGAGATGGTGTTTGGTTCATGGATTATCGAAATCGCGATGGTTCACTCGCAGAGATGTGCGGAAATGGAATCCGAGTTATGGCCCGCTACCTGGTTGATCGTGGCCATCAAAGTTCTGGAATCTTTCCAATCAATACTCGAAGCGGAAAAAAATTCTTGAGCGTTCCACCTGTCGGTGATATCACGGTAAATATGGGACAGATTGCAATTGAGCCTGGAGAAATTCGAAGTGAGAATTTGGAAGTAAAGAATCTTGGTTTAAAGGTTGATGTAGGCAACCCTCATGTAGTTTTCTTTGTCGATTCGCTTACAGCGATTGGAGACTTGCACGCGCCCCCGGAACTACAACCAGATTTTCCAGATGGCGTTAATGTGGAATTTGTCAGAGAACGAAGTGATGGCGAATTAGAGATGCGGGTGTATGAGCGGGGCGTTGGCGAGACTCGGTCATGCGGAACTGGAACTTGTGCCGTGGCGATGGCCGCTACTTATAGAAATGGTGGCAAGTTGCCTAGCAAGTGGGTAATCCATCCGCCCGGAGGACGTCTCGAAGTTGAAATTGATGCCCACTCAAATGCGATTCTTACCGGGCCGGCTGTCCTAGTTCGAGATGTTGATATCTCTACGTTTTTCAATGAGTCTCAGAGATGAAAGATAAAGATTCAATTGACGATTTGCTAACTCAAACTCAAGATTTAGCCGCTGAATTTGATTCGTTTAATCCAGATGCCGCTGATTCAACTCAGCTCGATCTGAGTGATCGAGCTGCACTGCGTCGCGTTATTGGTTTATCGACCGAATTAACTGATATCACTGAGGCCGAATATCGAAAACTTCGGCTAGAACGAGTGGTACTTGTGGGAGTTTGGATGGGTGGAACGAGTGAAACAGCACAGAATTCAATGGCCGAACTTGCAGCGCTGGCCGAGACTGCAGGCTCACAAGTTTTGGATGCGGTTATGCAACGCCGAGACAAGCCTGATCCAGCGACCTATATCGGTTCTGGAAAAGTGGCAGAGCTTAAAAATATCGTCAAGGCGAGCGGCGCCGATACCGTTATCTGTGATGGTGAGTTGAGCCCGGGCCAACTTCGAAATCTTGAAGATAAGGTGAAAGTCAAGGTCGTCGATCGGACTGCGTTAATTCTCGACATCTTTGCACAACATGCAAAAAGTAAAGAGGGCAAAGCCCAAGTTGAATTAGCCCAGATGAGTTACATGTTGCCCAGGCTGCGCGGTTGGGGTGAATCGCTCTCAAGACAAGCCGCTCGGGCTGGGGGCATTGGCGGTCGCGGTCCAGGTGAAACGAAGATAGAAATTGATCGTCGTCGCATTAGGGACAAGATGGCCAAGCTCCGTAGAGAAATAGGTGAAATGAAAATTGCGCGTGACACCAAACGCCAAGAGCGGCGCCGCAATTCCATTCCATCCGTTGCGATAGCTGGTTACACAAACGCCGGTAAGTCTTCGCTTCTCAATCGCCTGACAAATGCTGGCGTTCTAGTTCAAAACGCCCTCTTTGCAACATTGGATCCGACGGTTAGGAAATCTGAAACTCGAGATGGCCGGATCTACACCTTGACCGACACAGTGGGCTTCGTCCGACATCTGCCACATGAATTAATCGACGCTTTTAAATCAACCTTGGAAGAAGTTTCCAATGCGGATCTAATTGTTCATGTAGTAGATGGCGCTGGAACCGATCCAATGGGCCAGATCACAGCAGTTCGCGAAGTGATTCGTGAGATTGGTGGGGTTGGTATCCCGGAAATTATTGCAATTAACAAAGCTGAGATAGCCGATCTGGAAGTATTGCGCATAGTGCTTCGAGAGGAAACCAAAGCCCTCCCCATTTCAGTTCATACCGGTATGGGAATTGAGAAACTTATCGAGGAAATCGAAAGAAGACTGCCCCGCCCAAAGATTGAAATACATGCCATGGTCCCATTCCACCGGGGAGATCTACTAAATCGAATTCACGAAACTGGAGAGGTCATTGAAATTGAACATTCCGAGGCAGGCACAAGAGTTCGCGCTCGAGTAGATGGTGCTCTGGCCGCAAAACTAGAGAGTTATTCGGTATCGAAACCCATGACCTCCGCCTGAAGATTCTGGCTTCTCGAACTCCTCAATAAATTGGCCGCTATTGGCCAAGATGACTCTTTGCGAAATCGAATTCTCTTTATCGGTTGTTAACTCCACATAGGGGAGTTTTAGATCTCTCGGGAAATGAAGTATCTGACTAAGTGCGCTTGTTGCGAATCCGTTACCTCGAGCAAAATGAAACGTCTCGTAACCAATATGTCCAAGTACGTGAGCGGGTAGTTCTGGGGTTCCTGGCTGCCACCTAAAGGAAATTACTCCGACCGGCCCGTCCTGCCACATAAACCGTGTGACTGATGGCAATCTCTTTACAACGCTGCCATCTTCCAAAGTCAGATTGTCACCGCCAATTAAATCATTTAAAGATTCTAAATATAGAGCTGGTTCATTCTCCATTTTTTCAATCTGCATCTTGCGAAAATGATGCCAGCCATTCGATTGATCTAGAGAGTCACGCCAAATCTTTGCGATAGATGGAATTTCATCAAGTACCGGAAGGTGGAGTTTCACTCCACGAATCTAGCGAACTGAACGAAGTACGGCGGTGACTTTTCCAAGGATCTCGCAGTTATCACCGTTGATTGGCTGATAAGCATCATTTGCCGGCAGAAGCCAGATATGACCGTCTTTCCTAGAGAAAGTTTTTACAGTCGCTTCACCATCAATCATGGCCGCGACAATCTCACCTTTATTGCAATCCTTTTGGGCGCGAATAACAACATAATCACCATCGCAAATAGCAGCGTCAACCATCGAATCTCCGACAACCTTGAGCATAAATAGTTCACCCTCGCCAACGATCGAAGCTGGCAATGGAAGTAGTTCTTCGACATTCTGTTCCGCCAGGATTGGACCACCTGCTGCAATACGTCCCACGAGCGGGATGTTGTGAGTCCTTTCGGGGGAGATCGCTTCAAATTTCTCATCTGGTGTTAGCACTTCGAGTGCGCGGCCTCTTGAAGGATCTCTGCGGATCCAACCTTTTGCCTCTAGCGCTTCGAGCTGGTACTTGACGCTTGAAGGGGAGGCGAGGCCGGCAGCTTCGCCGATCTCTCTCATAGAGGGTGGATAGCCATTTGTCTCCATCGCCATCTTTATGGCTTGAAGAATCTTGAGCTGGCGAGGGGTTAGGCCATTTTCATCTACCGGGCCATCTGGCAGCTCGGAGATGCGAGGGAGGGGTTTCTTTGCCATACCGGAAGTTTAGAACAAATTTACGAGAATTTCAAACAAATGTTCTAAATTGGCTTGCCGATGTCGGTGGTAGGGGGTAGCCTTCTCTTTAGAACAGACGTTCGAAGAGTATCCCCACTCTCAACGATCGTTCTCAATAAGGAGAGAACGATGACGACGATCGCCATCAATCCGTCAGTTAATGTGAGTGGCCCCCGCCTAACTCGCCGCGGTCGATTCTTTGCCCGCCTTGCGGTCATCGCATCGCTCTCGATTCTCCTGATAGCGAGCTTCTCGCTTGCTACCGCCTCAAACCAATCCTCAAATTCTTCCTACACCTCGCCTTATGTGAAGGTAACGGTAAAGCCAGGCGAGACGCTCTGGTCGCTTGCCGCAAAATCTGGAAGTGGGGATCGAAGAGCGACGGTTGATGAAATCATCGAAGTGAACAATTTAAAGAGCCCCGAGGTAGTTGCAGGCCAGAAACTTTATTTGCCGACACGCCCTTAAGCCCGTTCTCACCTGATTGCAAACTCTAAACCCTTGCTTTACTCTTACCCCTAGATATTGGGGTTGGAAGTTGATATACTTCCATAAGTAGTGGTTCTCAGAGGAATCGCTAATACACCCAAAATCGACAGATTTTCTGTATTGAGAGGAACGACACGCCGTGAATTGCCCCTTCTGCCGAAATGAGGAGTCTCGAGTAATCGACTCCCGTCCGGTCGATGATGGAACCTCTATTCGCCGGCGCCGGGAGTGCACCAATTGTGGATCTCGATTCTCAACTCAGGAGACAGCTGTTCTATCGATCATCAAGCGGAGCGGTGCAGCAGAACCATTTAGCCGGGAGAAGGTCATCAATGGCGTCCGCAAGGCCTGCCAGAACCGACCAGTCTCCGATGACGATCTTGCTCTCTTGGCCCAACGGGTTGAAGAGGCGTTGCGCTCAACCGGCCAGGCCGAGATTGAGGCGCAAGAGGTCGGTATGGCGATTCTCTCACCTCTGCGCGAATTAGATGAAGTGGCTTACCTGCGTTATGCCTCGGTATACCGTAACTTCTCCTCCCTTGAAGATTTTGAAGGTGAGATCGCTCTTCTCCGCGCTATCCCTTCTGAAAAAACTTCAGCAGCAGAAACTCAAGTTTCTTCCCCGCAACTTAAATGATGTGTCCGATAAGTAGTTAAAAAGTAATTAGCAGTACCAGTAGTAAAGAAAACATAAAACTTAAGATTTACGAGAAGAAATTGGAGAAAGCAGAATGTCGGACACGGTGATCAATCGCCAAACGGCCAAGAACAAACTCGGTAAAGGACTCCAGATTGAAAGAGTCTTTAGCACTCCTGGTGTGCACCCATATGACCAAGTTATATGGGAGCGCCGCGACGTGGTGCAAAGTAACTGGAAAACTGGCGAAATCGTCTTTGAGCAGAAGGGCGTTGAGTTCCCAGACTTTTGGTCGGTAAATGCTTCGACAATCGTAACCACGAAATATTTCCGTGGTGCGGTAGGGCACGACAATCGGGAATGGTCGCTTAAGCAAGTTATCGATCGCGTTGTTCTAACCTACACAAAAGCTGGTAAAGAACATGGCTACTTCGCGACCCCACAAGACGCTGAAGTTTTTGAACATGAACTTACTTATATGTTGCTTCACCAGATCTTCTCTTTCAACTCACCAGTCTGGTTTAACGTTGGTACAACTGCACCCCAACAAGTTTCAGCCTGCTTTATCCTCTCTGTAGATGACACCATGGATTCAATTCTTAATTGGTATCGCGAAGAAGGAATGATCTTCAAAGGTGGATCCGGCGCTGGTCTAAATCTCTCTCGAATTCGTTCCTCCAAAGAACTTCTACGTTCTGGTGGCACCGCATCTGGTCCGGTCTCATTTATGCGCGGCGCTGATGCATCAGCAGGAACTATTAAATCTGGCGGCGCAACTCGTCGCGCGGCAAAGATGGTCGTTCTAGATGTTGACCACCCAGATATCGAAGAGTTCATCGAAACCAAAGTTCGCGAAGAGGACAAGATTCGCGTCCTTCGTGATGCCGGATTTGATATGGATCTTGGCGGAAAAGATGTAATTTCAGTTCAGTATCAGAACGCCAATAACTCGGTTCGAGTTAATGATGATTTCATGCGGGCTTATGAAACCGGTGCCAAGTTTGGTCTTCGCGCCCGTTCAACCGGCGAAATCATTGAAGAGGTTGATGCAAAACAATTATTCCGAAAGATGGCAGAAGCAGCTTGGGCTTGTGCCGATCCAGGAATTCAATACGACACAACAATCAACGATTGGCACACCAATCCTGAGACTGGTCGAATCAATGCATCTAACCCATGCTCCGAATACATGTCACTTGATAACTCATCTTGCAACCTCGCATCTTTGAACTTGATGAAGTTCTTAAAGAGCGATGGTTCATTTGATGCGAAGAATTTCGTAAAGTCAGTCGAACTAATTATCACCGCGATGGATATTTCAATCTGCTTTGCAGATTTCCCAACTGAAGCAATCGGCGTTACCACTCGCGCTTATCGCCAACTTGGAATTGGATACGCAAATCTCGGCGCTCTCTTGATGGCTTCTGGACTTGCATACGACTCAGAAGGTGGACGGGCACTCGCTGGCGCGATTACCTCACTAATGACTGGAACTTCCTACCGACGTTCCGCAGAGATAGCCGGAATCGTTGGACCATATGAAGGTTTCGCACGAAATGCCGCGCCGCACACGCGAGTAATGAAGAAGCACCAAGCAGCTTCACTCTCCGCAAAATCAGTCTCGACTCTTGACCGGGATGTCTGGACCGAAGCTAATAAGCAATGGGATTCCTGCTTAGCAATTGGAGAGAAGAATGGTTGGCGCAATGCGCAAGCTTCAGTTCTTGCTCCGACCGGAACAATCGGCTTGATGATGGATTGCGATACCACTGGTATCGAGCC
>JBJTUU010000049.1:0-16245 GCA_046080845.1 Actinomycetales bacterium
AGTTACCCGGCTTAATGGCACCATGCCTGCATTCGGATCATCTGTGTGGAATCGAGAATCTGAACTCGCTCCTCGGTGATCTCCCATTACCCAGATAAAGTCTTTAGGTACCGTCACAGAGAACTTCATATCTGATGGAACATCTCCCGGATAGATATATGGCTCGGTGATTGCAATATCGTTTACTTCTAGTTTGCCCTCCTTACTGCAACAAACTACTCGATCGCCACCTACACCAATTACTCGCTTTATTAAGAATTGCTTGGCTGGATCTGGGAGTACCCCAACAAATACCAGCGCATCCTTTATCACTTTTCCAAGTCCGGTACTTTCATCGCCAGCTGGCGGCAACCAGTCTGCTGGGTCGCGAAATACGACTACTTCACCTCGTTTGATTTCGCTAAATAAAGCGCCGAGTTTATTAACTCCCACGCGATCGTTTACCAACAATGTGTTTTCCATCGAGCCCGATGGAATATAGAAAAATTGAATCAGAAAAGTCTTGACGATTATCGAGAGAATTAGCGCCGATACTACGAGTATCGGAAATTCGCGAAGGGTTGATCCTTTGCGAGCGGCCATTATTTAGGCTTGGGTCTTCGCTTCAGATTCTGATGCTGTATCAACCGGAGCTGCGGTAGATTCCGCAACCTCTGTCGCAACACTGTCGACCTTTTCAACTTCTATTTCGGCTGGAGTAGCTTCGGTAGCAGCGCTATCGGAGTAGATAGTCTCTAAATCGGCTCCGCCTCTACGTTCGCGAATCTTTGCGGCTTTACCGCGAAGGTCACGTAGGTAATAGAGCTTTGAGCGTCGCACTTCGCCCTTGCGGACTAACTCGATTTTCTCGATTACTGGAGCGTGAACCGGAAATACGCGCTCAACGCCAACTCCATAAGAAATTTTTCTTACAGTGAAGGTCTCACGAATTCCCGAACCTTTTCGAGAAATAACTAGACCTTGGAAGACCTGGATACGGCTCTTGTTACCTTCAATAACGCGGACGTGAACCTTTAGCTCATCTCCGGGACGGAAGTTTGGAATATCTTTACGCAGCGATGCTGCATCAACCGCGTCGAGCACGTTCATGATTAGTTCCTTAAAGTTTGGGGGCTAGCCGGCGTATCTTGCCACAGAGCGCGGCTAGGCGCTAAATCGCGCTGAGCCAGCGCCCATCTGCGATTAGCTCCTGGGCCAACTCACGATAAAGGCTGGGCCCGGCTACCAGAAGAAAGTATTGATCAGTACTTGGAACATTAGCTCTGGCAAGAACCATTGCCCCTGCTTCTCGCGCGATCAAACTAGCTGCTGCGAAATCCCATTCGTTAACGCCAGCTTCGTAATAAGCATCCAACTTTCCAGAGGCGACCATACAAATATCTGCGGCGCAGGCGCCTAGGCGACGTATATCTCGAACTTTTGTCACTAGTTTATTTACAAAATCTCCTTGGGATTTTCGCGCTGTTAAATCGTAGGCAAATCCCGTTCCAACAAGTGCGCGATTTAGCGTGACTGGTTCATTGCAAGCAATTCTTACCTCGTTACATGTCGCGCCAGCACCGAGTGCGGCGCTCCAAAGAGTATTAACGGAAGGAGCATTAACCACTCCTGCCAAAACTTCTTTTTCATCTTTTACCGCAATGCTTACGCACCACCCAGGAATTCCATATAGGTAATTCACGGTGCCATCAATTGGGTCAATAACCCAAGTTAAGCCGCTGGTACCTTTTTCGTTGCCACCTTCTTCGCCAAGGATTGCGTCAGTCGGTCTAAGTTTTCTTATCTGTTCAACGATAAACGCCTCACACTCGATATCCATCTGGGTTGCAAAATCTAGCGCGCTGCCTTTCTCAGATAACTTAAAATTCTCTGGTCTCGATTGGAGAAAATCACCGGCAGCGATAGCAATTTGCTTGGCGATATTGAGCAATTCGATGCTATCGGTCATAACTTAATCTAATCACAAGTAGACTTTCGCAAATGCTTGAGCCATATCGAAGACTATTTAAAGTCCCGGGTGGCTGGAAGTTTTCACTCGCAGCATTCATTCTGCGACTTCCAATTTCCATGCTTTATCTAGCTATGGTGTTGTTTGTTGTAGCGGAAACTGATTCGTATGCGATTGCGGGGGCGCTCTCCATGGCAGGTTCTGTTGTGATTTCAATTGCTGCACCTCTCTGGTCGCGAGCCGCTGATCAGTACGGTCAGTCTCGGATCTTGCTGCTAACTGCTCCGTTACATATATTCTTTATGGGAGCCTTCGTGTTTCTCCTTAAAGCCGATGCTCCAATCGTTCTCTGGTTTTCTAGCGCTTTACTATTTGAGGCTTTTGTTATTGGTTCCGGCCAAATGGTAAGAAGACGTTGGATCTATGCAATTGGTGACTCGGATCGAGCACTTACCGACACTGCTTATTCTTTTGAAGCATTTGTCGATGAAGTTATCTTTACGACGGGACCGGTAATTGCCACCTTGCTGGCTGCCACCTTTGCCCCCGAATACGCGATTTTTGCGGCAATGTTCTTCGTTGCAAGCGGCGCATTTCTTTTCGCGCGACAGAAATCCAGTGAGCCAGATCCACATCCTCGAGAGCCAGATGTAGATCATTCCCTATTAATAAGAGAGCGATTTATTCAAGCAATTTTTCTTCCGTTAGTCCTGTGTGGATCATTCTTTAGCGCCACTGGTCTAGTAATTGTCGGATACGCAGATGAGTTTGGAGTTCGCGAGTTAAGCGGATTCCTCGTTGCCGCGTGGTCGCTAGGAAGCGGACTTTCCGCAATTCTTATCGGCTCCATAAAATGGAAACGCAGCGATTCGGTGCGTTTTGTGGAATCTCTTATTGCTTTATTTGGATTAACGATTCCAATTTATTTAGCTGTAGTTTTGTTCTCAGGGAATCTACTGATTCTTAGTTTCGCCTTATTCCTCAACGGCCTCGCCATCGCACCCTTACTTACCTCAGGTTTCGCATTAGCGGAGCGCTCGGTCTCAGAGAAACGAAAGACCGAAGTTCTCGCTTGGGCAATTTCCGCATTAAATCTCGGTGGCGCCCTACCTCCGGCCATTACTGGGTACATCATTGACACCAAAGGCGTATCTGTCGCCTTCATCGTTCCATTAGCCTGTATGGCGCTTTCAGTTACCTCGCTCTTACCATTTCTATCTATTTGGCGTAGCAAGTTAACGTAGACATTTCTTTGATTTCCCCGACTCACAACTATAAATGTGGCAACCTAGCCCTATGACGGAACTTCGATTCAATACTCGATCCGAGAACGGTGACTTTCTTGAGTTCACCGATGATCTTGGAAATTCTTATCGAGTTCGAATCTCCGACTCTCTAAGGAGTGCGTTAACTGAAAGAAAATTGAATGCAGTAAGAGATGTCTCGTTCTCAGTCAAAGAGATTCAATCTCGACTAAGAGCTGGTGAAAGTTTTGCTGAGGTATCTCGAATTTCTGGCTTGCCAGTTGAAAAGATTGAACGTTACGCAAGTCCGATTCTCCAAGAACGAGCATGGATAATTGAGCAGGCGGAGAAAGCAACTCCTAAGGGCACATCAATGAATCTTCATGACCTAGTGGTTCAACGATTAGCGCCACGCGGGGTGAACATGAATCAAGTTACTTGGAATACCTGGCGACTTGAAAATGGCGCTTGGCATTTAGTTCTTACTTATCCAGCAAATGAAGGTACCCGCCAAGCTACCTGGACTTTTGATTCAAATATGAGAACTTTGGTCGCAACTGATGATGGATCGCGTTGGATTTGTGGTGAAGAGCCAGTTAAGCAAAGTCCAAAACCTGATCGAATGGCAGACCATGGAGTACTTTTCCCAGAAGAAGTTGAATCCCCTGCTCCACCTAGGTTAGTTGCGGTGCGAACGGACAAGATTGAAGAGCCTGAAGAAATTCCTTCTGATGCTAAAAAGGATGGCGTGACCCGGAAAATCTCGATTCCGTCATGGGACGACATCATGTTTGGCCGAAGCAAGAAAAAGGATGAATCGCAGGATTAGATATCTGTTACCAGGAGTGGAACTTCGATTTCTTCTTTGGTGACGCCGCCGTGATGGCCCATCATCGCAATCTGGAGTGCTTCTCGTTCTTTCTCTACAAGAATTAAACCTCCGTTAGCGATAATTATCAGTTCACCAATTCGTTCTAAGAATTCCGGCTTTACTGATTTGCCGAACATTCCAGCGCTTACTGCTGCTTCCCTAGTTTTAATAGCGACCTTGTCTCCAAAGAATTCCCGCCAACGGTTAGCAACTACATCAACTTGATCTTCCTTCAAATAGAGATATCTAACTCGCGGTTCACCAGCCATCAAATCAACTCCATCGAGCAAATTATTTTCAACACCGATGACCGTATATTCGCTCTGATTAATCATGCCGTGATCTGAAGTTAGCCAAATTCGTGTTCCACTGGGTAATTCTTTTACTAAAAGATCAACCAAAGCATCTACTTTGTCCAAAGCTGCCAGGAATTTGTCTGATCCAAATCCCCGCGCATGTGAAGCTTCATCTACATCATTTAGGTATAGATATACAAAACTTCTTGGTTTTCTTAAAGCTTCGGAGGCAGTTGCGACTTGATCTGAAATTGAATTAGCACTTCGATACTCAGCGCCTCGTAACGCTGCTCGAGTAAACCCTGTGGTTGCAAACCTGGCAGCCGCAACATGATTAACTGATATTCCGCTTTGAGCGGCTCTTTCAAACAAGGTTGGGTTGGGTTGCCAAACTTCGGGATCCACTCTCTCATCCCACTTTAAGGCATTAAGTATTCGTTCTGGGTAGCCACTATTCGGAACTTTCATCGTGTAACCAACCATGCCATGTTCTCCAACGGCAAGTCCGGTTCCGAGTGAAGTTAGGCTCGCAGCCGTAGTCGAAGGAAAAGTAGCTTTGAGAGTTTCTTGATATTCAAATCTGGTAGCAATACTGCGACTAATACAGTATTTATCAAATGCGTTCTTGCCGAAACCATCAATTAGAACCAGACATTCTCGGGCGTAGGGATTTGTAGTTAGATTCATCGAGTTTAAACACCCAGGTACGCCTAAGGTTGAAAAAATTGATTCGCTCAAGTTCGCGATGGTGAAATCCACGGCGCTATCCTTCCAGTAATCTTCACCTTAATGATCCGGTACTCCGAAGAAGTGAAAGTGGCGCTTGCCAATCGCACACCAATAGTTGCCCTGGAATCAACAATTGTCGCCCATGGCCTACCACGGCCCCGCAACTTGGAAGTGGCAATTGAAGTAGAAAAGATAGTTCGAAATGCTGGAGCAACACCGGCGACAATCGCCATTTTAAATGGTGAAGTCCATGTCGGATTGGAAGCTGAATCATTGCAGCTTCTAGCGACTGATACGGAAATTGCTAAGGCATCAATCCGAGATATTCCAATTCTGATAGCGGCTGGGAGAAATGCGGCAACTACGGTTGCTGCAACTTCTAATCTCGCTCGATTAGCAGGTATCAAGGTATTTGCAACTGGGGGTCTTGGCGGAGTGCATCGCGGCGCCAACCAGACCTGGGATGAATCGGCTGACATTCACTCTCTCGCAAATATTCCAGTAATCGTTGTGTGCGCAGGAGCAAAATCAATTCTCGATATACCCGCAACACTGGAACGTTTAGAAACTCTCTCCGTACCAATTGTTGGCTATAAAACTCAAAATTTTCCAGGTTTCTATCTATCTGATAGCGGGTATTCGATCGAGCACCAAGTTAACTCTCCCGATGAAGTTGCCCGAATCTGGTTGGAGCTCACTTCAAATGGATTAACCGAAAAAGGTTTGGTGATTGCCAATCCTGTCAAGCATCAGATGGATCCTTCGCTACATGAGAAATTACTGCAAGGAGGTCTAGCAGCTGCCCAACTTAAGAAAATTTCTGGCAAGCAAGTAACTCCGTTCTTATTGGAGTATTTCCATCAGAATAGCGACGGTGAATCCCTTCGCGTGAATATTGAAATCATCAAAGCAAACGCTGAATTAGCATCCCAGATTGCTGTATCCGTAGCTAGATGAAATTAGTTTGCATAGGCGACGCCATGATTGACGTCATGGTTCGATATCAAGGTCCCATTAATTTCAATAGCGACACCCCTTCTGTAATCTCGATTCAGAACGGGGGCGCGGCTGCGAATACTGCTGTTTGGGCTGCGCGATCTGGAATTGACACAACATTTGTCGGCAGGGTTGGCGACGATCTCGCAGGTCAAACTTTTCTAGATGACCTAGAAAAGAACCAGGTTCTTCACGGAGACATTTTTACTCTTGGAGAGAGAACGGGAACGGTAGTTGTTCTAGTTGATGAGAATGGCGAGCGCACTATGTTTCCCTCTCTAGGCGCTAACGCCCAACTTTCTAGCGGTGATTTCCCGAATTCACGTTTTGATGCACTTTATCTTTCTGGCTATGCATACTTCAATCCCAAATTAACTAGTTCAATTGCAGCTTTTCTCACCTCAGCGATAGCTAATAAAACGCCCATTTTCTTCGATCCAGCATCTACTGGAATCATGAAGAATTTAGGTCGCCTGCAGGTCCTGAAACTATTAACTAATTTTGATTTCTTACTCCTAAATGAGGAAGAGTCACAGTATCTGTCGGAAAAAAATAGCCATCAATCAGCTCTAGATTTCTTGCTCGATTTCGCAAAGGGTGTAGTAATCAAATTGGGTGGCGCTGGAGCCATCGCAAAATTGCGTGGCGGCGAGAATTATTCAGTCAATGCTCAACCTGTTTCAGTAGTTGATACGACTGGAGCGGGAGATGCATTTGCCGCAGGTTTCATTGCCGATTGGCTGCTCACTAGGAAATTAGAGAGTTCTCTGGTCGCTGCTTCCAAGTTAGCCGGGGAATGTGTTTCAAATATCGGGGCTCGTCCGAGCGTCATTGCCCGTTAAATGAGGTATTGATTGGCAGAATCACGCCGTGGCAAAGCGCGAGAGTAAATCTGGTCCAAAACCGGGAGAATTTGCCGGCAAGATTGTTGATATAGATGTCTCCAATGAATTATCTGAATCCTTTTTGGAGTACGCCTATTCCGTTATTTACTCAAGAGCGCTTCCTGATGCTCGTGATGGATTGAAGCCCGTCCAACGCCGAATTCTTCACCAGATGTCCGAGATGGGATTGCGTCCGGATAAGGGACATGTGAAAAGTGCCCGAGTTGTTGGAGAAGTAATGGGAAAGCTCCATCCACATGGCGATGGCGCAATTTATGATGCGTTAGTTAGGTTGGCGCAACCATTCTCAATGCGATTGCCATTGATTGATGGGCATGGAAATTTTGGATCTCTTGATGCGGGTCCTGCCGCGATGCGATATACCGAAGCTCGGTTAGCGGCTTCTGCCCAGATGATGGTCGATGAAGTAGATGAAGACACCGTAAATTTTGGCGCAAACTACGACGGCCAGATTCTTGAACCAATTGTTTTGCCTGCGGCTTTTCCTAATTTATTAGTGAATGGCGCCACCGGAATCGCAGTTGGCATGGCGACAAATATGGCTCCACACAATCTTGGCGAAGTTGTTGCAGCCTCGATTCATCTTATTGAAAATCCCAATGCAACGGTAAAGCAATTGATGAAATTGATACCGGGACCAGACTTTCCAACTGGTGGCTCTTTGATTGGTAAAGAAGGTTTGTTGGAGGCTTATCAATCTGGAAAAGGTGCTTTTAAAGTCCGTGCTAAATCTGAAATTGGGAAAGTTAGCGCTCGAAAACAAGGAATAACTATCACTGAATTGCCATTTAATATCGGCCCTGAAAAGATCGTAGAGCGCATAAGTGATTTAGTTAAGGCCAAGAAAATTCAAGGTATCTCAGACATAATCGATTTAACTGATGGTCAAAATGGTACGAAAGTTGTTATAGAAGTTAAGAATGGTTTCGAACCAGAAAAGGTATTAGAAAATCTATATCGCCTTTCTCCCCTAGAAGATGCCTTCTCTATCAACGCGGTTGCACTCGTAGAGGGCAAACCGAGAACCTTAGGCTTGAAAGAGTTGCTTCAGGTATTTATCGATCATCGGATAGAAGTAGTCACCCGTAGATCCAAATTCCGAAAAGCTAAGGCTTCTGATCGACTAAACCTCGTAGACGGACTTATAAAGGCCATTTTAGATATTGATAAGGTCGTGAAGATTGTGCGGGGCAGCGATGATGCAACTGAAGCAAAAGCCGGACTGATTAAGGCCTTTAAGCTAACCGATGAACAAGCTACTCATATTTTAGATATGCCTCTTCGTCGATTAACTAAGCTGTCAAAAATTGAGTTAGAGACGGAGCAGAAGAGTTTAAAGAGCGAAGTATCCGCACTTAATGCGCTCCTAAAGAGTGATGACGCCCTCCGAAATAAAGTCGCTGAAGAATTGCGGGAGGTCTCAGCAAAATATGCGACTTCCAGAAGAACCGTAATTCTCTAAGCGTCAATCCGCTCTCGATCGACATCGGCCGCCGAAATAAAATCTTTTCTAGGGGCGACTTCATTTCCCATCAAGAGTTCAAAGAGCTTCTCAGCATCAGCTGCGTCCGTTATTGTGATTCGACGGAGGGTTCGATGGTCTGGATCCATCGTGGTTTCGCGAAGCTGATTGGCATCCATCTCGCCTAGACCTTTATATCTCTGGATTGGTTCACGCCACTTTTTTCCACTTTTCTTTAGATCTGCAATACGCCGCTTCATCTCTTCATCTGAGTAGGTGTAATGAAATTCGCCCTTCTTTCCACCCGATCCCAATACTTCAATCCTATGAAGCGGCGGTATCGCAGCGAAGACTCGACCTTCACTTATGAGCGGTTGCATGTAGCGATAAATCAAAGTTAAGAGTAAGCATCTAATGTGCGCGCCATCCACATCTGCATCTGACATCAATATTATGCGGCCATATCTAACTTCATCTAAATTGAAAGACTTTCCAGATCCTGCGCCAATAACTTGGATGATTGCCGCACACTCCGCGTTATCTAACATCTGGGAGAGAGATGCCTTCTGCACATTCAAAATTTTTCCTCGAATCGGAAGAATCGCTTGAAACTCTGAATTTCGTGCCGCTTTAGTGGTACCGAGGGCTGATTCTCCTTCGACGATGAAAAGTTCGGTTCGAGATACATCTTCAGAGCGACAATCAGAAAGCTTGGCTGGTAGCGAGGAACTTTCTAACGCGTTTTTACGGCGTTGTAGCTCTTTATGGGCTCGAGTAGAGATTCTGGTGCGCGCTGCATTAGCGATTTTTTCGAGGACCGAACGCCCCGTTGCTTTATCGATTCTCTTACTTGAGGTGAAAAATCTCTTTAACTCGTCTGAAGTTACTTGTTGGACTATTTTGGCTACCGCAGGTGTGCCTAAAACTTCTTTGGTTTGACCTTCAAATTGCGGCTCCTGCATTCGAACTGTGATCACGGAGGTTAATCCCTCCAAAATATCATCCTTAATTACATCTGGTTCATTCTTCTTGAGCGTTCCGGTCGATCTCAGATATTCATTTATGGTCTTGGTTAATGCTCGCTCAAATCCTTGAACGTGTGTGCCGCCCTTTGGAGTTGCAATTATGTTTACAAAGGAGCGAATCGTTGTTTCATAACCATTACCCCACCGAATCGCGATATCAACATCCATATCGCGTTCCACTTCTTTGGGCTCCAAATGCCCTTTGTCATCAAGAACTGGAACGGTCTCTTGGTAGTGGCCACTGCCAGTCAATCTCACAACTTCACCGACTGCCGCATCGGGCTGAATAAAATTACAGTATTCCGATATTCCACCTTTATGAATAAAGCTCTCGCTGGTTTTCTCTTTAGTTCGATTATCGTTAACAACTAAGGTCAGGCCGGGGACTAAATAAGATGTCTGGCGAGCCCGGGAGTAAATATCCTCTAAGTCATACTGGGAATCCTTGATGAAAATCTGTTTATCTGCCCACCATTTAATTCTTGTCCCGGTGATTTTGGTAGAAACTTTTCCAATTACTCGCAGTCCGGATTGTGGTTTGAAATCAGCGCTGGGTCCGTCGCCATCGAAGATTCCAGCTACTCCTCGCTTAAAGGACATCCAATAGATTTTTCCGCCTCGATCTACTTCAACGTCCAATCGAGAAGCGAGCGCGTTTACTACGGATGCGCCCACGCCATGCAGCCCGCCAGTTGCGGCATAGGAGCCGCCACCAAATTTTCCGCCAGCGTGAAGCTTGGTCATAACAACTTCCACACCGGTGAGTCCAGTTTTCGGTTCTTTATCTATTGGGATACCACGTCCATCGTCATGCACTTCAATTGAGCCATCTTTTTCCAGATTAATTTCAATCTTCTTACAGTGTCCGGCTAAAGCTTCATCAACTGAGTTATCGATAATTTCCCATAAGCAATGCATTAAGCCACGACCATCGGTGGAACCGATGTACATTCCTGGTCGTTTTCTTACCGCATCAAGCCCTTCAAGAACTGAGAGATCTTTTGCGGTGTAACTACTTTCGACCGACCGCGAATCATTATCTGCCACGACCGGGAAGGGTATCTTTCACCGTCCCACATATCGGGATTACGCGCCGAAATTACTGAGAATTTGTCGATAATCCACTCATCAAAAAAAGTTTTTGCTAAAAAACATTAATTTCACCGGATTTCAGCCTACGGGGAATAAAGCTGAGATGGTTTGATGTTCCCCTGACCTAAGGAAAGGCAGGCTGATGACAGAGAACGTAGTACTCGATACCGCCCCGCTCAACGCGCTAGATCGTTGTGATCGCTGTGGCGCCCAGGCATATGTTCGTGCCGTTATGTCGAATGGATTCGAGTTACTTTTCTGTGGCCATCACGCCAAGAAATATCAAGAAGGTCTAGTTGCCTCCGCCAAGCGGATCCAGGATGAGACAGATCGCCTTATCGAAGAATCACCGGCTCGATAACTCGATTCAAGAGACTTGGGCGCTTGGTAATCGTTTCTTCTCGATCCGATAAGGTGCTCAAATAAATCAAACCATTCACCGCGAGGTAACGGATTGGTTCGGGTTCCCATTTCCGAATTTTTTCTCCTACAAAATGCAATTTTCTAAAGTCTAATTTACGATCAAGAATTTCATGGGCCATAATTTTGCCGGCCAAATGGCTCATCGTGACCCCGTCTCCCGCATATCCACCTAATCTGCCAAATCCGCTGGCTCGATTAAATTGTAGATATGGCTCCCAATCTCTTGTAATTGCAACTGCTCCACCCCAGCGATGAGTAAAAGTTACATCGCCTAATATTGGAAACCAGGATTTTGCGAGTTCAATAAGTCGATTGTGAACAGCTGCCGTGGATTCTCGAGAGCTATTCAGTTTTGATCCAAATGGTGACATAGCGCCGCGTCCACCAATGGCTAGGCGCCCATCTGAAGTTCGTTGGGCATAGTTGATTACGTAAGAATTTTGAGCAAAGGTAAAACGATCTCGATTTCCGATTTCCTTCCATGTCGAATTAGAGAGTGGCTCAGTTGCCACCATTAATGAGTAGAGCGGAATGAACTCGCGCCTGGGCTCGCCATAAACTTCAGTAGCTTGGATTACAACGGGAGCTGTTACAGAAAAACTATTTACCAGGACACCCTCTGGAGTTCGAGATGCCCAAGACTTATCAAATATGGCTACTCTTCGCTTAGCGAGGTATTTAGCTAAACCTTGCAGCAGGTTATACGGCTGCACCGCAGCGCATTGGGAATTAAATCTGCCTCCTAGCGCTCCGGAAATCCGAATTCGTTCCTGTAATTCTCCGGCGGTAACCCAACTGCCACTCTCTGGTTTTTCCTGGAGGCGCTTGAGTTGACCCTGATTTCTTGCAAAATAAAGGCTGCCAGATTTCGTGAATTTTGCGCTCTTGGCATACTTACTAGCAAAAACTCCAATTTCATCTATCGAGTCGTTCAGCGCAGTGAAGAGCATCTCGGTGGAACGTTGGCCAATTTTTTTCTTGAGGGTTTTCTCTGATACTGGATACTCCGAAGAAGCCCACCCGCCGTTTCGACCGCTGGCACCAAATCCGATTTCATTTGCTTCAAAAACCGCAATCCGAAGCTTGCTATCTAATTTATTTAGATGGAAGGCGGTCCAAAGGCCGGAGAAACCGCCACCAATAATCGCAACATCAAATTCGCGAATTGCCTCGAGCCGTTTTCCTTTAAATCTCTCCTCTGAATCAGCCCAGAGAGATTGATTAACCTTGGAAACCGACTTCACGGTGGGAACCGTCGCAGAAGGGCTTCACTTTTGAGTGGCCACACCGACAGAGTGAGAAATTTTCTTTAGTTTCGATTACCTTGCCATCGCCATCAACGAAATCAACTTTTCCAGTAACTCGAATAGAGCCATTTGGCTTAACGTGAATTTTAGGCCGTTCTTCCATTTAACACTCCTAATCTAGATAGTCGCGAAGTACTTGTGAGCGTGATGGATGGCGTAATTTGGACATGGTTTTGGATTCGATCTGGCGAATTCGCTCTCGAGTTACCCCATATACCTTGCCGATTTCATCAAGGGTTTTAGGTTGCCCATCGGTTAGCCCAAATCGCATTGCAACAACGCCAGCTTCACGCTCTGAGAGCGTATCTAGTACAGAATGTAGTTGTTCTTGAAGCAAGGTAAATGAAACTGCGTCCGCGGGAACAATTGCCTCGGAATCTTCAATCAAATCACCAAATTCAGAATCGCCCTCTTCACCTAACGGAGTATGAAGTGAGATTGGTTCTCTGCCGTACTTCTGAACCTCCACGACCTTTTCGGGGGTCATATCTAATTCTTTAGCCAATTCTTCTGGAGTTGGTTCGCGACCAAGATCTTGAAGCATCTGACGTTGCACACGAGCCAATTTATTGATCACTTCAACCATGTGTACTGGGATTCGAATAGTTCTAGCCTGATCCGCCATGGCTCTCGTGATTGCCTGTCGAATCCACCAGGTCGCGTAGGTTGAGAACTTATAGCCCTTGGTGTAATCAAACTTCTCAACCGCTCGAATCAAGCCCAGATTGCCCTCTTGAATTAGATCTAAGAAGAGCATGCCGCGTCCGGTGTAGCGCTTGGCAAGAGATACAACCAGCCGCAAGTTTGCTTCCAGCAGATGGTTCTTTGCGATTCGACCATCATGAGCAATTAGCTCAAGTTCTCGGCGAAGTGCCCGCTCCATTTTTTCTCGGGAATTTAACTTCTCTTCCGCAAATAAGCCGGCTTCAATTCGCATAGCAAGCTCAACTTCCAGTTCAGCATTTAGCAGAGCCACTCGACCAATCTGTTTTAGATAATCTTTCACTGGGTCGGCAGTTGCGCCTGCGGTCAGAACTGTTTGGGCAGGAGCATCGTCCTCTTCTGAATCCTTAAGAGTGAACTCACCCTCTTCTTGTTTAGCTTCTTCAGTTAGATTTACAACGCGAACATCCGATTGACCCTCAACGGTTTCCTCGCCAGTTTCTGCGACCAGTTTCTCTAAATCTTCTAATTCAACTTCCTCTAATTCGACCTCTTCACCATCGATCTTCACCATCTTCTTACTCTGTGGCTTTTCCGATGTTGGTGTAAGAACTTTTCCGGAGGCAGCTGCCTTCATCGCCTCGAGTTCGGCTTTAGTTGGGAAGAGTCTTGGGCCCTTTGGCTTCTCTACTTTTGTTTTTCCGGCTGCACGAGCGGCTTGCATCGCCTCCAGTTCAGCTTTGGTTGGGAAGAGTCTTGGGCCCGATTTTTTTGCTTTACTCTTTCCAGAATTTTTCGCAGAACTTTTTGCTTTTTTCAATGCGCTCTTAATCTTATTCGCGCCCTTTAGGGCTTTTTTGGGCGCACGAGATACCGGCACAAATGGTCCTTTGCTTTTCTGCTAACTGATGGTTAGCCGTTGCCATCAGGTCAGATGGCTATGGCTATATTATAAATTGTCCACAGGCTAAATAGCACCTTTTAAGCTCGTTCTAGAGCAAGTTCCAGCGCCTCACATACCGCGCTACCTACTTGATCCACTTCAATTAAGAAGCCATCGTGCCCAAATGGTGATGAAATCTGACGAAGCGGCAGGGCGGTCGGGGTCAGATGAACGATTTCTTTCTGGAGCCTCGGTGGAAATAGTCGATCGGTATCGATTGAGACGACCACTACTGAGGCGGTAACTCTGGCGAGCGCTGCTGCAACTCCCCCACGGTCTCTACCTACATCGTGGGTCATCATTACCGTCTCGAGGGAGATATAGGTGTTGGCATCAAATCGCTTCGCTAGTTTTAGCGCTTGGTGATCCAGATAGGAAGTAACCGCAAATCGTCCGGTTCCATCGTCCTGTAAGTCTCGACCAAATCTAGTATCCATCTCATATTCAGTGCGGTACGAGAGATGAGCAATCTTTCGTGCAATGCCCATGCCGCCAATCGGACCATGTGCTGATTCGTAATAATCACCGTTTTGGAAGAACGGATCTGCTTTAATCGCGTGAATTTCAGTGCTCCAAACTCCAATTTGATCGCCGGTAGCGACCGCCGAAGATCCAATTGTGCAGATACTTAGTACTCGATCGGGATATGTCACTGCCCATTCCAACGAGCGCATTCCGCCAAGAGAAGGACCAACCGCAAGCAAATATCTCTCTATTCCTAGTCGATCTGTTAGCGCAACTTCCGCGTTCACTAAATCTCTCACTGTTAGATAAGGAAATCTCGAACCCCAGCGTTTGCCATCTGGCGCAATTGATGCGGGGCCGGTGCTTCCTTGGCAGCCACCAATTACATTAGGACAGATAATAAAATATTTATCGGTATCAAATGTCAGGCCTGGCCCAACCATTTGTGGCCACCAAGCTGGCACATCTGACCAACCTGTTAATGCATGGTTAATCAAGATTGCATTCGATTTATCTCGGTTCAATTCACCCCAAGTTTGAAAAGCAATTCTTACCTGTGGGAGCAAATCTCCTGATTCCAGTTCTAGATCGCCAAGATCTAGAAATTTTCGTTCGCCTGGCGGATGGTGCTCCAACCAGGCTCCCGAAACTTCATGGTTTAAAGAACTCACTTCGCTGCAGCAAAAGCTCTCTCGAGATCTGCTTTGATATCGGCAATGTTCTCGATGCCCAAACTGAGACGAACTAAACCAGGGGTGACTCCAGCAGTGGCCTGCTCGGCCGGCGTCAACTGCGAATGAGTTGTTGATGCTGGATGAATCGCAAGGGAGCGAACATCGCCAATGTTTGCCACGTGCGAAAAGATATTTAACGCTTCTATAAATTTCTTTCCAGCTTCTAAGCCTCCTGCTATCTCAAAGGAAAGCACCGCACCACTTCCCTTCGGTGCATACTTCTTTGCTAGCGCGTTCCAAGGTGATGAATCCAACGAGGCATAGTTAACTTTCTCAACTTGTGAATGTTTCTCGAGCCATTGCGCGACCGATTTGGCATTTTCTACATGGCGCTCAATCCTGATACTCAAAGTCTCAAGGCCCTGTGCCAACAACCAGGCGTTAAACGGAGCTACCGCTGCGCCAATATCTCGAAGTAGCGTTAGGCGAATCTTGAAGATGTACGAGAGATTTGCGCCAAATGGGGAACCGACTCCTAGCGCTTGGGCATAGACCAGACCGTGGTAGCTCGGATCTGGCTGATTAAAATTCTTGAAACGATCTGGGAATTTGGCAAAATCAAATCGGCCAGCATCCACAATCGCGCCAACTACTGCATTTCCATGTCCAGAGAGGAATTTGGTCGCTGAATGGACAACCACATCTGCACCAAAATCGATGGGCCTAATTAAGTATGGCGTAGCGACTGTGTTATCCAAAATGAGTGGAACTCCGAATTCATGGGCAATCTTCGCGACCGTCTCGATATCAAGCAAATCGTTCTTTGGATTTGCAATCGTCTCGCCAAAGAGAGCTTTGGTATTTGGTCGGATTGCTTTCTTCCAACTCTCTGGGTCGTCTGGATTTTCCACAAACGACACTTCGATGCCAAACTTTGGAAGGGTGTAGTGAAAAAGATTGTAGGTACCACCATAAAGTGATGGTGAGGAAACGATGTGATCACCCGCCTCGGCAACATTTAGGATCGCAAATGTTGTTGCTGCGGATCCAGATGAAACTAGCAGTGAAGCTACGCCGCCTTCGAGTGAAGCAATTCGCTGCTCAATCGCATCCTGGGTTGGATTCATTATTCGGGTGTAGATATTTCCTAGTTCAGCTAATCCGAATAAATCAGCAGCATGTTTGGTATCTCGGAATTGGTA